>CAZVDW010000453.1:0-2147 GCA_964625645.1 uncultured Rhodospirillaceae bacterium | reverse complement strand
GGGCATGCAGCACTTCCAGCAGCCTGCGCACGTCCTCGAAGTGGAGCCCCGTGGTCGGCTCGTCCAGGATATAGAGCGTCCGGCCTGTGGCCCGGCGCGCCAGCTCCTTGGCCAGCTTGACCCGCTGCGCCTCGCCGCCCGATAGGGTCGTCGCCTGCTGGCCGAGATGAATGTAGCCGAGCCCCACCCGGGCCAGGGTGGCCAGCTTGTCGCGGATGGCCGGCACCGCCTTGAAGAAGCCGGCGGCCTCCTCCACGGTCATGTCGAGGACGTCGGCGATGGTCTTGTCGCGGAAACGGATGTCCAGGGTCTCCCGGTTGTAGCGCTTGCCCTTGCAGGAGTCGCAACGCACGTAGACGTCGGGCAGGAAGTGCATCTCGATCTTGATCACGCCGCCGCCGCCGCAGGCCTCGCAGCGCCCGCCCTTGACGTTGAAGGAAAAGCGCCCCGGCTTGTAGCCCCGGGTCCGGGATTCGGGAATCCCTGCGAACCATTCCCGGATGGGCGTGAAGGCGCCCGTGTAGGTGGCCGGGTTGGAGCGCGGCGTGCGCCCGATGGGCGACTGGTCGATGTCCACCACCTTGTCGAGATAAGCCATGCCCTCAATGGCCTCATGGGCGCCGGGGTGGAGGCGGGCGCGGCCGATGCGCCGGGCCAGCGCGGGGTAGAGCGTGTCGACGATCAGGCTCGACTTGCCGCTGCCCGAGACACCGGTGACGCAGGTCAGCGTGCCCAGCGGGATCGAGACGGTGACATCCTGCAGATTGTTCTCGCAGGCACCGATGATGGTGAGATCGCGGGCGCTGTCGCGCCGCTGTTCCGGCACCGGTATCTGGCGCCGGCCGGAGAGATATTGGCCGGTCAGGCTGGCGCTGTTGGCGAGGATATCGTCGGGCTTGCCCTCGGCCACGACCTGGCCGCCATGCTCGCCGGCGCCGGGGCCCATGTCGATGACATGGTCGGCGGCCATGATTGCATCTTCGTCGTGCTCGACGACGATGACCGTGTTGCCGAGGTCGCGCAGGTTCTCCAATGTCGCCAGCAGGCGCGCATTGTCGCGCTGGTGCAGGCCGATCGAGGGCTCGTCGAGCACATAGAGCACGCCGGTCAACCCCGAGCCGATCTGCGAGGCGAGGCGGATACGCTGGCTTTCGCCGCCGGACAGCGTGCCGGAATTGCGCGACAGGGTCAGATATTCCAGTCCCACATCGACCAGGAAGCCGAGCCTGAGCGTGATCTCCTTGAGCACCCGGTGGGCGATCTCTCGCTGGTTTTCGCTGAGCCTCGGCTCGAGCTCGTCGAACCATGTCGCGGCGGCGCCGATGGAGCGTTCCGCGACCTCGCCGATATGGCAGCCGCCGACCTTCACCGCCAAGGCCGCAGGCTTGAGGCGATAGCCGGTGCAGGCTTCGCACGGCGCCTCGCTCTGGAAGCGCGCCAGCTCCTCGCGCAGCCAGGCGTTCTCGCTATCGCGGAAGCGGCGATCGAGATTGGGGATGACGCCTTCGAAAGGGCGCTCGGTGGTGTAGCTGCGCAGCCCGTCGTCATAAGTCATGACCACGTCGGCACCGTCGGAGCCATAAAGGACTGCTTCCTGAACCTTCTTAGATAATTGCTCGAACGACTTGTTAATGCTGAATTTATAGTGTTTTGCCAAACTCTCCAAAGTCTGCTGGTAATACTGCGTCGAGGCATTCGCCCAGGGCGCGATGGCGCCTTCGCGCAGCGACAGGCTGTCGTCGGAGACGACCAGCTCGGCGTCGAAATAGGTGTGCGTGCCGAGCCCACCGCAGGCTGGGCAGGCGCCGAACGGATTATTGAAGGAGAACAGACGCGGCTCGATCTCGTCGATGGTGAAACCGGAGACCGGGCAGGCGAAGCGCGCCGAGAAGGTGGTGCGCTCGCCGCTGTCCGCGTCCTCGGCAATGGTCAGGCCGTCCGACAGGGCCAGCGCGGTCTCGATCGAATCGGCCAGCCGGTTGCCCATGCCGCCGCGCACCACCAAGCGGTCGACCACCACCTCGATGTCGTGCTTGCGCTTCTTGTCGAGCTTGGGCACGTCGTCGATCTCATGGATCTCGCCGTCGACCTTGAGGCGCTGGAAGCCGCGCTTCATCAGCTCGGCGATTTCCTTGCGGTACTCGCCC
>CAZVDW010000452.1:0-2018 GCA_964625645.1 uncultured Rhodospirillaceae bacterium | reverse complement strand
CGCCGCAGCTCGCCTCGCTGGCGATGTTGGCGATGGCACTGCCGCGCAGCGAGAGGCGGCGCTGCTGCCTGTCCGCATCGTCGGAATGGCGCGAGCCCGACAGTTGCTTGGCGCGGTTGGCGAGGATCAGGGCGTTGGCGTCGTTGTCGACGATATCGCCGGCAAAGGCGACGACCGATTGGCCCAGCACCACCAGCGCGGTGGCCAGGGCGAGCGCGCGGCGCATCTTCGCAGCCCCGCTAGAGCTTGCTCGAGCCGCAGTCGCTGCCGATGCTGCCGACCGACTGGCAGACGGTAGCCATGCCTTCGATCGCGGCACCGATATTGACCACGCCGGCCTCGCCAATGGTGACCGTGTCCTTGAGCCTGCCCGAGATGGTGCCCTTCACGACAGAGCCGACCGACTGCTTGATGTTGGCCGTGCCTTCGATCGCCGCCCCGGCATTGATGAGACCGGCCTTGCCGATGCTGACATTGAGCGTGGCACCGCCGCCGATGGTTGGCGCTGCATCGGCCAAGGCGGTTGCTGGCACCGTGACGATTGCCGAAAGGGCTATGGCATAAGCCATTATCTGTGATTTCATGATCTCCTCCGATGGTACGGCAAGATATCTTGTGCACGGTTGCACCGGGTACCAAGTGTGTCAAATGAATTTCCGGTATGATCGCAAGTACATGCGAAAAGCTCTAATGTTTCTCGGTGTTGCCATGGCGCTGGTGTCCGGGGGCGCTGCCAATGGCGCCGATGTGGCCATGATCTGCGACGAGCCGGGTCCCATCGCGGCCAGCCGCTCGGGCAAATCGGGTCGACACTATCCCTGCTACAGCCTGGAGCCGGTTTCCGGTGTGGGTCTGGGAGGCGCGACCCTGTTCTGCGACGAGGACGGCACCATCGTTGCCGCCCGCAGCGGTCGCTCGGGACGGCGCCATGCCTGCTATGTGCTGGGGAGCGAGATCGAGGCACGGCTCGGCCGCCACACCATCATCTGCGACGAAGAGCATGGCGCCGCCGCCTCGCGCAGCGGCATCGCCGGCCGCCGCTACGATTGCTATGCCCTGGAGCCGGTGCCCGATCCCGGGCCGCCCTAGATCCGCTCCGACAGCCAGATGGCGAGGCGCGTGCCGACGCGCACGCCGCGGTCGAGCAGGGCGTGGCCGGCGGCCTCTTCGGCGCCGTGGGCGAGGCCGGTGTCGCGATGCTCGAGCTCGTCGTCGCGGAATTTCGCCACCGTCTGGCGCAAAGCCGCCTCGTCGTCGCCCAGCGCCTCGATCTGGCTCTGGTAATGGGCGTCGATGGTCTCTTCCACCGCCACGGTGCAGGCCATGGCCGCGCGGCTACCCATCAGGGCACTTGCCGCACCGAGGGCGAAGCCCGCGACATGCCAGACCGGCGACAGCACGGTCGGGCGCACGCCGCGCTCGGCCAGCAATTGGTCGAAGGCCGCGAGATGCTCGCGCTCCTGCTCGGCCATGCGCTTGATGACGGGAGCGGCGGGGGTCTCGCCGAGCACCGCGAGCTGGCCGGCGTAAATGCGTGTCGCGCCCTGCTCGCCGGCATGGTCGACGCGCAGCATGCGCGCCACCAGGGCCTCGCGGTCCGGATCGCCGGGCAGCCGCCCTTGCGCGGTCTCGCTCATGCCTTGCGCCATGACAGCACGGCGACCATGCCCGCCAGGGTCAGGCTGGTTGCCACGAGAAAGTTCCAGCCCGCCATCGATATGCCGAACAGCGACCAGGTGACGTCATCGCAGCGTACCGCCGGCGCATCCAGGATGGCTTGGCGCAAGGCCTCGAGGTCGTCCACGTCGACGTCGCCGCCAACGCAGGACTCGCTGCCCGTCCACCAGGCCTGCTCGACGCCGACATGGAAGGCCGCGACGCCGGCATCGACGGCGAACAGCATGGCGCAGATGGCACCCAGCAGCATGGCCAGGGCAACGGACGCTCCGCCCCGCCGCAGCAGCAGGGCGCCGAGCACGCCGATAACCACCACCGCGCCATAGGGATAGCGCTGATAG
>CAZVDW010000451.1:0-8234 GCA_964625645.1 uncultured Rhodospirillaceae bacterium | reverse complement strand
TCCGGTGGACGTAGTGGTGACCGATATCTTGATGCCCGAGCGCGAAGGTCTGGAGACGATCATGGAGATCAGGAGGCGCTGGCCGGACGTGTCCGTGATCGCGATCTCGGGTGGCGGGCGCACCGGCACAGCCAACTATCTCGAAATGGCGGTGGAGCTGGGAGCGACGACGACGCTGGACAAGCCTTTCACGCGCACCGAGTTGCTGGCCGAATTGGAAACCTGCTTGTAGCGCAGGCTCGATGATCAGCAGCGTTGCCATAATGCTCGCGCGGACGGTACGTTCGTCAGCTTTGAACCTAACTTATCAACACCTTCGGTTGCATAATTCTTGACGTTTGCGCCCGCGGTCTCCATGGTCGGGCGATGAGCGATGCGCGTGAATTGTCCGCTGCGGAACGGCTCGACTGGCTGCGTCTGTGGCGTAGCGAGAATGTCGGGCCGCGGACCTTTCTCGATCTGTTACGGGCGACGGGCTCGGCGAGCGAGGCGCTGGCACGGCTGCCGGAGCTGGCCCGGCGCGGTGGCCTCAGGCGGCGCATCTCTATCTGCCCTGCGGCGCGGGCCAGCGAAGAGCTCGAGGGTCTGGAAGCGATCGGCGGACGGCTGATCGCGCTCTGCGAGGCGGCCTATCCGACGCCGCTGGCCGCCATCGCCGACCCGCCGCCGGTGCTCGCCGTGCTTGGCAATGCGCATCTGCTGCGCCGCGACACCGTGGCTATCGTCGGTGCCCGCAATGCCTCCGGGCTGGGCCGGCGTTTCGCCCGCGGCCTCGCGGCCGAGCTTGGCGAGGCCGAGCTTGTGGTCTCGTCGGGGCTGGCGCGCGGCATCGATTCGGAAGCCCATGTCGGCGCCTTGCAAAGTGGCACCGTGGCCGTGGTCGCGGGTGGCATCGACATCGTCTATCCGGCCGAGAATCAGGAACTTTACGAAAGCATCGTTGAGCTTGGCGCCGTGGTCAGCGAGCAGCCGCTCGGGCTCAAGCCGCAAGGGCGTCATTGTCCGCGCCGCAACCGCATCGTCTCAGGCTTGGCGCTCGGCGTCGTGGTGGTCGAGGCGAGCCTGCGCTCGGGCAGCCTGATCAGCGCCCGGCTTGCCCTCGAACAAGGCCGCGAGGTCTTTGCCGTGCCGGGCCCGCCGCTCGACCCCCGCTCGCGCGGTAGCAACAAGCTGATCCGCCAGGGCGCGCTGTTGACCGAAAGCGCCGCCGACGTCATCGAGGCGCTTGCCGCGGCACGCCGCGGCGACCTCGCCGAGCCGCCGCGCCCGGTGGCCGGCAGGCTGGCCGCGAGCACGCCGGCGCCCAGCGAAGCCCAGCGCGAAGCCCTGCTCTCATTGCTCGGCGGCAGTCCGCCGGGTGTTGACGAACTGGTGCGCCAGTGTCACTTACAAGCCGCTGAAGTCATGATCCTGGTGCTTGAGCTGGAGTTGGCGGGACGCGTGCGCCGCGATAGCAGCGGTACGGTTTCCCTTAAATAACAATGACTTGCGAAACGAGCTGACGAACGTGAGCATATCCTATTGCAAGCTGGCGCCATGAACGTCGTGGTCGTCGAGTCGCCGGCGAAAGCCCGCACTATCGAAAAATATCTCGGCTCGGACTACCGCGTCCTGGCCACCTATGGTCATGTCTGCGACCTGCCGTCGAAGGATGGCTCGGTGCGGCCAGACGAGAATTTCGCCATGGATTACGTGGCGGATCCGAAGTCCGCCAAGCGGCTCAAGGAAATCACCGAGGCGGCCAAGGAATCGGGCCGGCTGCTGCTCGCCACCGACCCCGACCGCGAAGGCGAGGCCATCGCCTGGCACGTGCTCAACCATCTCGAGAAGAAGCGCGCCTTGGCGGAGACCCAGACCCAGCGCGTGGTGTTCCACGAGATCACCCGCGCCGCGGTGCGCGATGCGGTGGCCAATCCGCGCGATATCGACATGGATCTGGTCAACGCCCAGCAGGCGCGGCGCGCGCTCGACTATTTGGTCGGCTTCACGCTGTCGCCGGTGCTCTGGCGCAAGGTGCCGGGCAGCCGCTCGGCCGGGCGCGTGCAGTCGGTCGCCCTGCGCCTGGTGGTCGATCGCGAGATGGAGATCGAGGCTTTCAGGAGCCGCGAATACTGGACCGTGGACGCGACGCTGACTACCCCCTCCGGCGCCAGCCTCGCCGCCCGTCTCGTGGCGCTCGACGGCAAGCGGCTCGACAAGTTCGCCCTGCCTGACGACGGCGCGGCCGCCAGCGCGGTCGCCCGCGTCAAGGCCGGCGCCTACAGCGCCACCAAGGTCGAGCGCAAGCAGGTGCGCCGCAATCCGGCACCAGCGTTCACCACCTCGACGCTGCAGCAGGAGGCGGCGCGCAAGCTCGGCTTCGGCGCCCAGCACACCATGCGCGTGGCGCAACGGCTCTACGAGGGCGGCCACATCACCTATATGCGCACCGATGCCGTGACGCTCTCGAACGAAGCGCTGGAGGCGACGCGCCTGGTCATCGCCGGGCGCTACGGCAAGAACTATCTGCCGGAGCAGCCGCGCCGCTACAAGACGCGGTCGAAGAACGCCCAGGAAGCGCATGAGGCGATCCGCCCGACAGACCCGGCGCGGCTGGCCGCGGACATAAGCCTGCCGAGCGACGAGGCCCGGCTCTACGAGCTGGTCTGGAAGCGCACCGTGGCCTGCCAGATGGCGCCCGCCGTGTTCGACCAGGTGCGCCTCGACATCGCCGCGGCCGATGGCAGCGTGGGCTTGCGCGCGACCGGCTCCGTGGTCGCCTTCGACGGTTATCTGCGCCTCTATTCCGAAGGCCGCGACGACCCGGCAGAGGACGACGACGAGGGCCGCCGCCTGCCCAACGTCGACAAGGGCGATGTGCTGGCCTTGCAGGACGCCAAGCCCGACCAGCATTTCACCGAGCCGCCGCCGCGCTATACCGAGGCCTCGCTGGTCAAGCGCATGGAGGAGCTCGGCATCGGCCGGCCCTCGACCTATGCCAGCATCATCTCGGTGCTGCAGGACCGCGACTACGTGACGCTCGAGAAGAAGCGCTTCCAGCCCGAGGACCGCGGCCGCCTGGTCACCGCCTTCCTGGAAAGCTTCTTCCAGCAATATGTCGAATACGACTTCACGGCGCGCCTGGAGGACCAGCTCGACCAGATCTCCAACGGCGAGCTCGACTGGAAAGGCGTGCTGAGCGAGTTCTGGACCGCCTTCTCCATGGCCGTGGAAGAGATCAGCGATCTGCGCGTGCGCGAGATCCTCGACACCCTCAATCAGGTGCTCGGCCCCCACATCTTCCCCGAGAACGGCGACGGCGGCGACCCGCGCGTCTGCCCGCGCTGCAGCGAGGGCCAGCTCAGCCTCAAGCTCGGCAAGTTCGGCGCCTTCATCGGCTGCTCGGCCTATCCGGAATGCCGCTTCACGCGCCCGCTGGTCGGCGCCAACGGCGAGAACGGCGGCGATGATGCGCTCGCCGAGGGCCCGAAGGTGCTCGGCGACGATAAGGACGGCACCGAGATAACCCTGCGCAAGGGTCCCTACGGTCTTTACGCCCAGCGCGGCGAGGCGGCGGACGGCGAAAAGCCCAAGCGCTCGTCGCTGCCCAAGGGCACGGGCCCGGACGACGTCGATCTCGATGTGGCGCTCGGCCTGCTCGCCCTGCCGCGCGATATCGGCGCCCACCCCGAGAGCGGCGAGATGATCAGCGCCGGCATCGGCCGCTACGGCCCCTACGTCAAGCACGGCAAGACGTTCAAGTCCCTCAAGGCCGATGACGACGTGCTGAGCGTCGGCATCAACCGTGCCGTGGCCCTGCTCGCCGAGCCCGCGCGCGGGCGCGGCGGCGCAACGCCGCTGAAGGTGCTCGGCAAGCACCCGGACGACGATGGCGACGTCGCGCTGTTCAGTGGCCGCTACGGCCCCTATGTCAAGCACGGCCGCGTCAACGCCACCCTGCCCAAGAGCGAGGATGCGGACAGCGTGACGCTGGAGACGGCGCTGACGCTGATCGCCGAGAAGGCGGCCAAGAAGGGCAAGGGCAAGCGGGCGCCGGCCAAGCGCAAGGCCAAGCCCAAGAGCAAGCGCGGTAGTGCCAAGTAGCAACAAAGGCGGTCTTCCCACCCGGGCGCGGATTCTCGAATTCATCGAGGGCGCCGACGGCAAGGTCGGCAAGCGCGAGATCGCGCGCGCCTTTGGTGTGACCGGCGCGGATCGCGTGGCGCTCAAGACGCTCTTGCGCGAGATGGCCGACGACGGCCTGATCGCCGGCAACCGCCGCAAGCTCGGCAAGCCCGGCGAGCTGCCTTCGGTGGTGGTGGCCGAGGTCGACGCCATCGACGACGACGGCATGCCCGTGGCCCGCCCCGCGACCTGGGACGAAGACGCCCCGCCGCCCCGCATCACCATCGCCGAGAGCCGCAGCCGCCAGGCCGCGCCGGGTATCGGCGACCGCGTGCTGGTCAAGGTCAAGCGCCGCGGCAAGAACGCTTACGACGGCCAGGTCATCCGCGTGCTCGAAGCGCGGCCGAAGCGCATCGTCGGCGTCTATGCCCGCCTGCCCGGCGGTATCGGCGGGCGCGTGCGACCGAGCGACCGGCGGCAGAAGAGCGAGATCTTCATTGCCGACGGCGATGCGATGGACGCGGCGGTCGGCGATCTGGTGGTGGTCGAGACCACGGGCGCGAAGCGCATGGGTCTGCCGCAAGGCCGTGTAGCCGAGGCCCTGGGGCCGCTCGGCGCACCGCGAGGCATCTCCACCCTGGTCATCGCCAATCACGACATTCCCAACGAATTCCCGGCCGCCGCCATCGCCCAGGCCGAAGCCGCGAAACCTGTAAAGCTCGGCGAACGTGAGGATCTCCGCGCGCTGCCCCTGGTCACCATCGACGACGACGACGCCCGCGATTACGACGACGCGGTCTTCGCCGAGCCCGACCCCGACCCGGCCAATGCCGGCGGCTGGCGCATCGTCGTCGCCATCGCCGACGTCGCCCATTACGTCCGCCCCGGCGATACGCTTGACCGCGAGGCGCGCAAGCGCGGCAACTCGGTCTATCTGCCCGACCTGGTGGTGCCCATGCTGCCGCACGCCTTGTCGAGCGACCTCTGCTCGCTGCTGCCAGAGGCCGAGCGGGCCTGCCTCGTCTGCCACATGACCCTGGCGGCCGACGGCAGCTTGCGCGAGCACCGCTTCGTGCGCGGCCTGATGCGCTCGGCGGCGCGGCTGACCTATCGCGGCCTGCAGGCGAATGCGGATGGCGGTCGCCTGGATGAGGCCGCCAGCGCGCTCTACGGCGCCTTTCACAGCCTGCTGGCCGCGCGCAGGCAGCGCGGCAGCCTCGACTTCGACATGCCCGAGCGGCGGGTGTATTTCAACGACGACGGCCATGTCTCGGCCATCAGCGAGCGCCCGCGCTATGACAGCCACCGCCTGGTGGAAGAATTCATGATCGCCGCCAACGTGGCCGCCGCGACGACGCTCATCGAGCGCCGCAGCCCCTGCATGTTCCGCATCCACGACCAGCCACCGCACGACAAGCTGGAGGCCTTGCGCGAGTTTCTCGACGGCATCGGCTACAAGCTGCCGCGCGGCCGCCGCCTGGCGCCGAAGCAGTTCGGCAGCCTTTTGGAACAAGCCGCCGGCAAGCCCGAGGCCGCGACCGTGGCGATGGCGGTGCTGCGCAGCCAGAGCCAGGCTGAATATTCGCCTGATAATATCGGCCATTTCGGCCTGCACCTTGAGCGCTACGCCCACTTCACCTCGCCCATTCGGCGCTATGCCGACCTGCTCGTGCACCGGTCGCTGATCTCGGCGCTGGGCTTGGGCGCCGGTGGCCTGCCCAAAGGTGCGGCGGCGGAGATGGCGGAGATCGGCGAAGCCATTTCCGGCACCGAGCGCCGCGCCACGGTGGCCGAGCGCGACGCCATCGACCGCTTCGCCACGCGCTTTCTCGCCGAGCGCGTCGGCGCCAGCTTCGCCGCCCGCGTCTCCGGCGTCACCCGCTTCGGCCTCTTCGTCGAGCTGGCCGACTCGGGCGCCCAGGGCCTCATCCCGATCCGCGACTTCCCCGAATACATGGACCACGACGAGCGCCAGCAACGCCTGGTGGGAAGTCGCAGCGGCAGGGCCATACAGCTCGGCGAGACGCTGGAGGTGACCCTCGCCGAGGCCGACCCGGTGACAGGCAGCTTGCGGTTCTCGCTGGATGAGGGGGCTGAGGAGAGGCCGAGACGCGAGCGGCCGGGGGGTAGAAGGCGAAAGAGACGGTAAACAAGGTAAACTGTCGCCGTCGCAAACAAACGGCAGAAGCGTCCGCCCTACTGGATCGGGGCGCTTGCGGGATTGGCAGGCATGCTTGTCTATCAGGCCCTTGATTCGGATGACGAGCCTTTCCTTTACATGCTTACCGGAGACGAGATCGCATCCGGCGGTGGGGCGGCCCACGATGTGGCGGCCGCCGAGGCCTTGGGCCCGGCCATTTGCGCAGCCGGCAGAGCAGGCTGTTGGCGGCCCCACCTCAGGCGGCTGGGCGGCGCCTGAAGACCGCCACCAGCTCGAGTTCGGCGGACCAGGGGAACTGGTCGATCGGGGTGATCGATTCGATGATGTAACTACCATCGACGAGGGCGCGGGCGTCGCGGGCAAAGGTGCCGGTGTCGCAGCTCACGGCGATGACGCAGGGCACGGCGCTGGCGGCCAGCGCCTGGGCCTGGGCACGGGCGCCGGCGCGGGGCGGATCGAAAATTACGGCATCGAAACGGCCAAGCTCGTCGCCGGTTAGCGGGCGTGTGAAGAGGTCGCGCACCTCGTTCGGTCCGGCGGCGGCGTTGCTGTCCACGGCGTGCACCGTGCGGCTCCGTGCCAAGGGCAGGGCAAGCGTGCCGCAGCCGCTGAACAGGTCGGCGACGATCTTGGCCTCGCCCAATCCGGCCGCGACGGCGGCGCGGATGGCGGCCTCGCCCTCTGCGCTCGGCTGCAGGAAGGCGCCGGGCGGCGGCGAGACGACAATGCCGTCGAAGCTTACCTGTAGCGGCCGCCGCCGCGCGATCGGCTCGTCGTCGTCCCAGGCCAGGCTGGCGATATCCTCCGCCTCGGCGAAGGCGGCGAGGCGTTCCCGCTCGGTCAGGCTGAGGCCGCGCTGGCGGGCGATGACCAGGTCGAGGCCCGTATCGGTGGCCAATGCCTGCACGGTGAGGCGTTCGCCGTCGGCGAGCAAATCGGCGCACAGCGCACGCAAGGGGGCGAGCGCGACGGCGAGCTCCGGGACCAGCAACGCGCAAGCCGCGATATCGACCACGCGCCGGCCGCGCCTGCGGTGAAAGCCGAAGGCCACGGTGCCGCGCCGGCTTTCGGCGGAAAAGCGTGCCCGCCGCCGCGTTCCGGGCGCAATGACCACCAACTCGCCGACGGGCGCATCGTCGAGGCCGCGGCGCGCCAGCGCGTCCACGGCCAGGCCCCGCTTCCAGCGGCAATAGGCGCCTTGCGCAAGGTGCTGGACGGAACAGCCGCCGCAGCTGCCGAAATGGGGACAGGGCGGCTCGACCCGTTCCGGCGCGTCCCTGAGCCTGGCAACGACCTCGGCGGCGATGCCGCGGCCCCGTTTGCGCCCTGCCCGCACCCGCACCGTTTCGCCGGGCAGGGCGAAAGGCACATAGACCGGGCTGCCGTCGCCAAGATGGCCGATGCCGTCGCCGGCGCCACCCAGGAGGTCGATGGTCAGTTCCAGCGCTTCGCTGTCGTCCGCTCGTCTCGCCATTGCTTGCCCAGCCTCGTATAGTTGCGCCTATGATTTACCTGTTTAGCGATTTCGGGGGCAATGGCCCTTATATCGGGCAGCTCTCCGCGGTGCTGGCGGACGTCGCGCCGGGGGAGACGGTGGTCGACCTGATGCACGATGCGCCGATGTTCGATTTTCGCGCCGCGGCCTATCTGCTCGCGGCCCTGGTCGAGTATCTGCCGGCCGATGGCGTGGTGCTCGGCGTCGTCGATCCGGGGGTCGGGCGGACCGACCGCCGGCCGATCATCATGCGTGCCGCGGGACGCTGGTATGTCGGGCCCGACAACGGTTTGTTCGCGGTTATCGCCAAGCACACCGGCGCTGCCGAATGGTGGGAGATTACCTGGCGGCCGGAGCATCTGTCGCGCACCTTCCATGGCCGCGACCTGTTCGCGCCGGTGGCGGGCATGCTGGCCCGCGGCGATGCGGTGCCGGGCGAGCCTTTCGACGGCGAGAGCGCCGTCGGCATGGATT
>CAZVDW010000450.1:0-1539 GCA_964625645.1 uncultured Rhodospirillaceae bacterium | reverse complement strand
ACGAGGGCGCGGCGAAACCGAGCTCCAGCGTCCCCCGCCGAGGATGAGCTTCGCTGGCCACAGCCTCGCCTGCGTGCGCGGCGAGCGCCTGGTCTTCGAGGACCTCGATTTCTCGCTGCCGCCGGGCGGCGCGCTGGTGATCACGGGCGCCAACGGCAGCGGCAAGACCAGCCTGCTGCGGCTTGCCGCGGGACTGGCCACCCCGGCCGCCGGCAATTTCACCTGGGAAGACGCCGCAATCTCGGAAGCGCCCGAGGCGCACAAGGCGAGAACCGCGTTCGTCGGCCACCTCGACGCCGTGAAGCCCGCGTTCACGGCGGTCGAGGACCTTCGGTTTTGGATGCGGTTTCGCGGTCAGGATGGCGGAGCCGCCGCCGCCGAGGCGGCGCTGGCGCGCTTCGCCATCGAGGCCCTGGCCGAGATCCCGGCCCGGCTTCTTTCCGCCGGCCAGCGACGGCGGCTGGCGCTCGCCCGATTGGCCGCGGCCCCGGCGCGGCTGTGGCTTCTCGACGAGCCCACGGTGGCACTCGACGAGGTCGCGGTGGCGGCCCTGATGTCGCTGCTCGGCGAACAGCGCGCGAGCGGCGGCGCGGTTATGGTGGCGACGCACCAGGCGCTGGCGCTCGAGAGCGCGCAAACCCTGCACCTTGGCGGTCCCGGCGCGTGAGGCCGTTCTTTCTGATCGTCGGCCGCGACGTCGGGCTCGCTTTTCGCCAAGGCGGCACCAGCGCCCACTCGGTGGTCTTTTTCGTGCTGGCGGTCACCCTGTTTCCGCTGGGCGTCGGTCCCGAGATCGCGGTGCTCACCCGGATCAGCGCCGGGGTGTTGTGGGTGGCGGCGCTGCTGGCCGCGATGATCTCGTTGGACCGCCTGTTCCAGGCGGACTTCGAGGACGGGAGCTTGGAGCTGCTGGTGATCGGGCCGCTACCGTTGTGGGCCACGGTGCTGGCGAAGTGCGCCGCGCATTGGCTGACGACCGGCGTGCCACTGGTGGTGGCGAGCCCGGTGCTGGCCTTGCTGCTCCATCTGGAGGCACAAGGATATGCCGCGCTGGTGGCGGCGATGGCGCTGGGCACGCCGAGCCTGAGCCTGATCGGCGCGATCGGGGCGGCGCTGACCGTGGGCCTGCGCCGCGGCGGGGTGCTGGTCTCGCTACTGGTGCTGCCGCTCTACATCCCGGTGCTGATCTTCGGGGTCGGCGCGGTCGATGCGGCGGTGCGCGGCGCCGGCGCATCCGGCCATCTCATGATCCTGGGCGCGCTGTTGTTGTTCGGCCTGGTGCTCGGCCCCTTGGCGAGCGCCGCCGCGCTGCGCCTGAACCTGGAGTAGCGAGGTGCCGCCCGAGACGATGAGGCGGGGCGCCCGGGTGCCGGTTATCATTCCCGCGGTGCTGATTACCACCAGCTCGGCAAGCATCCTTTCGACCGATCTCTATGTGCCGAGCCTGCCCCACCTACCCGCCTACTTCGGCACCGACGCGGAAACCGTCCAGCTCACGATGAGCCTCAACTTGCTGGGCTTTGCCTTCGCCCAGCTCAT
>CAZVDW010000449.1:0-5417 GCA_964625645.1 uncultured Rhodospirillaceae bacterium | reverse complement strand
ACGTTCCGCTCGGTGACCGAGGTGACGGTCTATGCGCCGGATCATCCCGGCCTGTTCACGGGCATCGCCGGGGCCATGACCGTTGCCGGAGCATCTATCGTCGATGCGCGGATATTCACCACCACCGACGGCATGGCCCTGGATACGCTCTGGGTGCAGGGCGAGGCGGGCAAGGCGGTGGACGAGCCCGAGCGCCTGCTCAGGCTGGCGGCAACTGTCGAGATGACTCTTGCGGCCGATTTCAAGCCGGCCATCCGGCTCGAGGAAAGGGAGCGCAGCGGCCTCTCCCACCGCACCGCGGTGTTCAAGGTGCAGCCGCGGGTGCTGGTCGACAATCGCGCTTCGGCCGCCTTCACCCTGCTCGAGATCAACGCCCGTGACCGGGTCGGCCTGCTCTACGATATTGCCCAGGCGCTGACCGATCTTCGCCTGTCTGTCGGCAGTGCCCAGATCAATACCTATGGCGAGGTCGCGGTCGACGTCTTCTATGTCAAGGATGTGTTTGGCATGAAGATCCACGACGAGGCCCGTATCGAGGCGGTCCGCGAGGGCCTGGTCAAGGCGATCAATAGCGGTGAGAATGCCGCGCGCCAGGGCGGGCCCGCGGGCATCGCCGCCGAATAGCCGGGCGAACATGGCGCTACTCCGCTTCGCCGCGACCGTTGGCGGTTACACCCTGGCCTCGCGGGTGCTCGGATTTCTTCGTGACATCCTGATCGCCCGCTATCTCGGCGCCGGCCTGGTGGCGGACGCGTTCTTCGTCGCCTTCAAGCTGCCCAACCTGTTTCGCCGGCTGTTCGCCGAGGGTGCCTTCAATCTCGCCTTCGTGCCCTTGTTCGCCGGCCGTCTGGAGGCGCGCGGCAAGGATGCGGCGCTGCTTTTCGCCGAGCAGGCGCTGGCGGTGCTGCTGTGGGCCCTGGTGTTGTTCACGGTGGCGGCCGAGATCGCCATGCCATGGCTGTTGCATGTCTTCGCGCCGGGCTTTGTCGGCGACCCCATCAAGTTGGCGCTGACCGTCCAGCTGGCGCGGCTGACGTTTCCCTACCTGTTGCTGGTCTCGCTGGTGTCGCTGCTGGCCGGGGTGCTCAACAGCGTCGAGCGCTTCGCCGCCGCGGCGGCGGCGCCGATCCTGCTCAATCTCTGCCTGATAACGGCATTGCTGCTGTTTGCCGAGCGCCTCGATACGCCGGGCCACGCCCTTGCCTGGGCGGTCTCGGTGGCGGGCATGGCGCAGCTGCTGTGGATGGCCTGGAACTGCCACCGCGCGGGCCTGCTGCCGGCCCTGCCGCGGCCGCGGCTGACGCCCGATGTGCGCCGCCTGCTGGTGCTGATCGCCCCGGCGGCACTTGGCGCCGGGGTGCAGCAGCTCAACCTGCTGGTCGACCTCATCATCGCCTCGCTCTTGCCGACGGGCTCGGTTTCCTACCTCTATTACGCCGACCGTATCGTGCAGTTGCCGTTGGGCGTGGTCGGCGTGGCCATGGGCACGGTGCTGCTGCCCAGCTTGAGCCGGGCCGTGGGCGCCGGCGACGAGGATATGGCCCATGAGGGGCAGAACCGGGCGCTCGAATTCGCCCTGCTGCTGACCCTGCCGGCCGCCGCCGCCTTGGTGGTGATCGCGACACCGGTGATCTCCGTCCTGTTCGAGCGCGGCGCCTTCAGCGCCGCCGCGACTTCGGCTTCGGCCGGAGCGCTGGCGGCCTATGCCGCGGGCCTGCCCGCCTTCGTCCTGGTCAAGGTGCTGGCGCCCGGCTACTTCGCCCGCCAGGACACCCGCACGCCGCTCGCCGTCGCCGCCGTCTGTCTGGTGGTGAACGTAGTCTTGAACCTGCTGCTCATGGGCCCGCTCGCCCATGTCGGCATCGCCCTCGCCAGCACGCTCTCGTCCTGGCTCAATGCGGGCCTGCTGGCGGCGGGACTGGTCAGGCGTGGCCATTTGCGCCTTGATGCGCGCCTGCGGCGCCGACTGCCGCGCATGGCCGCTGCCGCGCTGGCGATGGCGGCAGCGCTGTGGGCGGCGGCGGGCGCCCTGGCACCATGGCTGCAGGCCGGGCTGCCGGCGGAAGTGGCGGCGCTTGCCGCCCTGGTGGTATTCGGCCTGTGCTGTTTCGGGCTCCTCGCCCACCTGCTCGGCGCCGCCCGGCTGGGCGAGCTTCGCGCCGCGCTCAGGCGCTAGTCCGGTTGCTCCTGGCCTGTTCGTAGACCGCGGCAAACGTCGCGCCGCTGACGATGGTGACAGCGATATTCGCCGCCAGTTCCAGTGCCAGGCCCAGCACCGCCATGGGCAGCGCGCCGACAATGGCGATCAGGATTTGTTGAATCACCTCGACGACCAATACCAAGCCCATAAAGGCAAGAAACAGAGCGACGAATATGACGAAGACGCGCCACCAGTCGAGCTTCAGCACGGCCCGCCAGCTCGCTGCCATCGCCGCGGCGGTGCCGAGACCGCTCTCCATGATGATGAAGGGGGTGAGGCAAAACCCGACCGCGATGACAATGCCCGGCACCACCAGGGCCATCAGGCCCGCCATCACACCGGCGATGTAGAAGGCGGCAAAGCCGGCCAATGCCCCGGCGCGCCGGAAGCCCAGGTAGAGCAAGCCCGATTGCACGGGCTGGCCGCGTATCAGGGCAAGCATGAAGACGCACAGCCCGCCATAGAAAACCGTCATGACAACGCCGACAGTGAAACCCAGTGCCAAAAGGGCCATGCCACCTTCGGGAGACTGCATGAACGCAAGCATGTCGTCGATGCCGCGGCCGAAGCTGAAGAGCAGGATCAGCGGCAGAATCACAAGCAGTGGCAAAACGTTGAAGAGCAGCGCGGTGATGACGGTCTGCCGAGGTGCGCCGCGATAGGCGGTAAAGCCCGTCGACAGTGCCGCGGTTATGTCAAGCTCCGCCCCGGCGCTCGGCGCCGTCGTTCGGGCAGGCGGGATTGGCGCCCGGCCAAACAAATGAGCGAGCTCGGGCACGCTGGCGGCCGGCAGCCAGTCGTCCATGCCCGTCTGCCAGACCAGCGTCTCGCCGCCGATCTGGCCGCGCGCCACCATTTCCGCCAGGGCCTCGATGCTGTGCGGGCCCTCGGGCTCGTCGTCGAGAAGAACGTGGTAGGACATTGCCGCGGCGCTATTCCTCGCCGGCTTTGGCTTGGGCGTAGATCGCGGCCATGATCAGGCCGAAGCCGAGATTCATTAGCAGCATCGTCAGAACCAAAAGCACCAGCATCGGCGTCATGGCTATCAGCGTCGCCATGGTATCGGCGGGCTGTTCGCCGCCGGCGGTAAGCCCGGCCATGGTCACCGCAGTACCGGCTCCGCCGATCAGCGAGACGATGAACATGAGCACGAACATGGTGCCCATGGTGACGAGGAAGGTGAAGAACACGCGCCACCAGCCGAGGCGCATGACGCCGCGATAGCTGGCGCCGAGGGAGGCCGCCGGGCCGAGCCGCGAATCGACGACGAAGAAGGGCCACAGCATCATCGCGAAGAGCAGGAATATGCCGGGCAGGAGCAGCAGCACGAAACCGGCGCTGACCATCACGGCGTAGAAGATGACCCCGAACAAAAGGGGAAAGATGCGCACGATGCCAGCGAACAAATGACCGAAATGTGCGGGTCGCTGATAGATCATCTCGGTCAGCACGCGTACGAAGCCGCCGTAGAGGGCGATCGACCCCACCATGATCACGCCGAATATGATGGCAAACTGGCCGGGCGGCAGCTCCACGGGCCCGGCTTCGAAGGTGCCGTCTGTGCGCATCATTTCCGGGCCGGCCACGGCGAACATGACGCCGACATTGATGGCCCCGAGGATCACCATGTAGGCGAACGCCAGGATCAGCGCCCGTATCGGCTGGTTGGTGAAGCCGGCGAAGGCCTGGCCGAAGGCCGCGCCGATGCCAAGGCGGCCGCCCGCGGCAACAAGCGGCTCCGCCACGGGCACGGCCGCCTCGACCGTGGGTTCCGGCGGTCGCCTGGCTGTCAGTGGCGGTGGCGGCGTGTCCGCCGCGCCGATCAGCGCCGCCAGCTCCGGCACGGTTTCCGCCGGTTGCCAGTCGTCCATGCCGGCCGTCCAGACCAGGGTCGCCTGGTCGATCTCGCCGTGTTCGATCATCCTGGCGACGCTGGAAGCCTCGTAGGGTCCCTTTTGCTCGCCTTCGATCAGAACGTGATATGCCATCTCCGTCCCCCGTTTATCCGGGCTCCTCACGTCATCAACCTAGTGCAGGACCGCGGCAAAGGAAATCCTCCGCCCGGCAAGTGTTGCGCGAGCGTTGCGCATTGGCCATAACCCGCAGCCATGGCATTACTATTCCTAAGCGACTTTGACGACCCGCTGGCCTGGCGCCAGGCACTCGCCAAGGCCGCGCCGGAGCTCGAGTTCCGGGCCTGGCCCGAGGCCGGCGATGTCAACGATATCGATGTGGCGCTGGTCTGGCAGCCACCGCCGGGGCTGTTGGCGAGCCTGCCGCGATTGCGCCTCGTGCAGTCGCTCGGCGCCGGCATCGACCATCTGCTGGCCGATGCGAAACTGCCGCGCACGGTGCCCATCGCGCGTCTGGTCGATCCTTCGCTGACGCGGCAAATGGTGACTTACGTGCTGCTCGCCGCGCTCGACCATCATCGCGACATGGCCGTCTACCGCGCGGCGCAGGCCAAGCGCGAATGGTTGCCGGTATTGCCCCAGGACCCTACCGCCTGCCGCATCGGCGTGATGGGCCAGGGTGCGATCGGTGCCGCCGCCGCGGCGGCCTTCGCCGCGCTCCAGTTCGATGTCGCCGGCTGGTCGCGCTCGCCGAAGGCGGTGCCGGACGTGACCGCCTATCACGGCAGGGACGGGCTGGAAGCCTTTCTTGGTCGCAGCGACATTCTGATCTGCCTGCTGCCTCTGACTGACGAGACGGCGGGTATTCTCGATGGCCGGCTGTTCGCTTCGCTGCCTGCCGGCGCCTATGTGATAAATGCCGCGCGCGGCGCGCATCTGCTCGAGGCCGATCTCCTGGCCGCGATCGACGGCGGCCATCTCTCCGGCGCCTGGCTCGATGTCGTCCATACCGAGCCGCCGCCAACCGACAGCCCGCTCTGGCGCCACCCGGCGATTACCCTGACGCCCCATATCGGCGGCTGGGTGCTGCCGGCCTCGGCCGCGGCGACGGTCGTCGAAAATCTGCGCCGCGCCCGCGCCGGCGAGCCCATAGACAACGTTCTAGACCTCACGCGCGGCTACTAGGGGATGGTGTATTCGCCGCTGGTTATGGTGCAGATCGTGCCGCCGGCGCGGCAGGCGAACGTGTAATAGCCTGCGATACCGGCATATTTTCCGGTCCCTCCGATATAGGTGCCTTTGGTCTTCGGCTCGGCCGGCGGCGCCGGAACGTCGGTGCGTTGCCAGTAGAGACTGATCGCATC
>CAZVDW010000448.1:0-2531 GCA_964625645.1 uncultured Rhodospirillaceae bacterium | reverse complement strand
CATGGTGCTGATCATGATCTGGCGGCCGCGCGGCCTGCTGTCGCGGCGCCAGCCGACCATCCGTCTGGCCGGCCGGGAGGCGCCGCCATGAGCGCGCTATTGACGGTCGAGCATCTGACCATGCGCTTCGGCGGCCTGGTGGCGATCGACGATCTGTCGTTCGTCGCGGCGCCCGAGAAGATCACCGCCATCATCGGCCCCAACGGCGCCGGCAAGACCACGGTGTTCAATTGCCTGACCGGGTTCTACAAGCCGAGCGTCGGGCGCCTGACCCTGCGCGGCCACGGCGACGAGCCCTATCTGCTCGAGCGCATGGACGGCTTCCGCATCGCCCGCGCCGGCATTGCGCGCACCTTCCAGAACATCCGCCTGTTCCCCGCCATGTCGGTGCTGGAGAACCTGGTGGTCGCCCAGCACAACGCGTTGATGCGCGCCTCGGCCTTTTCCATCGCCGGGCTGCTCGGCCTGCCGGCCTATCGTGCCGCCGAGGACGAGGCGGTGGCGCTGGCCCGCCACTGGCTCGAGCGCGTCGGCCTGGTCGACGCTGCCGACCGTGGTGCCGGCGAGCTGCCCTATGGTGCCCAGCGGCGGCTCGAGATCGCCCGCGCCATGTGCACCCGCCCGGTGCTGCTCTGTCTCGACGAGCCGGCCGCCGGGCTCAACCCGCGCGAATCCGCCGAGCTCAACCAATTGCTGCTCGACATCCGCGACGAGCGGCAGATCGGCATTCTGCTCATCGAGCACGACATGAACGTGGTCATGGGCATCTCCGACCACATCGTGGTGCTCGATTACGGCAAGCTGATCGCCGACGGCGACCCCGCCGCCGTGCGCGCCGACCCGGCCGTCATCCGCGCCTATCTCGGCGAGACCGAGGAGGGCGCGGCATGATGCTCTCGGTCGAAGGCGTGCACAGCCATTATGGCCCCATCGAGGCCTTGCGGGGCGTCGACCTGACGGTGGGCGAGGGCGAGATCGTCACCATGATCGGGGCCAATGGTGCCGGCAAGTCGACCCTCCTGATGACCATCTGCGGCAACCCCCACGCCAGCGCCGGGCGCGTGCTCTTCGAAGGCGAGGAGATCACGGCGCTGCCAACCTTCCAGATCGTCCGCCGCGGCATCGCCCAAGCCCCCGAAGGCCGGCGCATCTTCCCGCGCATGACGGTGCTGGAGAACCTGCAGATGGGCGCGGTGGTCGGCGAGGAGGCCAATTTCCAGGAAGACCTCGACGCGGTCTTCGCTATGTTTCCCATCCTCGCCGAGCGCCGCGGCCAGCGCGGCGGCACGCTCTCCGGCGGCGAACAGCAGATGCTCGCCATCGCCCGCGCCCTGATGAGCCGGCCGCGCCTGCTGCTGCTCGACGAGCCCTCGCTCGGCCTGGCGCCGCTCATCGTCAAGCAGATCTTCGCGGTCATCGCCGAGATCAACCGCAGCCGCGGCATGACCATCCTGCTGGTCGAGCAGAACGCCTTTCATGCCTTGCGCCTGGCCAGCCGCGGCTATGTCATGGCCAACGGCAAGATCGTTTTGCAAGGGACGGGTGCCGAGCTGATGGCCAATGCCGAGGTTCAGGCCGCCTATCTCGAGGGGGGGCACTGAGCATGGCGATTTGGGGCGACGCGGCGACGCTGACCGGCACCACGCTCGACGTCTGGATCGGCATCACCTTGGTCATTGCCGGCGGCGCCGCGCTGATGACCGGGCGCGCCATCGCCGTCACCTGGCGGCCGCCCTGGCAGGTGGTCTTCGCCTGCTTCGGTCTCGGCTGCGGCGACCGCTTCCTGATCTATGGCCTGTTTGACGGGCCCTTGCTGTCGCTGCCGGGTTTCCTGTTCGATACCGCGGTGCTGATTGCCATCGGCCTGGTCGCTTTTCGTCTTGCCAAGGTGCGCCTGATGGTGCGCCAATATCCCTGGCTCTACCGCCAGACCGGGCCATTCACGTATCGGGCGTTATAGAGGGCTTGGCAAAGCCCCTTCGAAGCGCGATCTTTTGGGAGTGTCTTGCTGCCGGATCGCAGAGAGGTGAGGAAAGATGAAAACTTCAGTTCAACGGACGCTTATCGCGCTCGGCATGGCCGCCGCCGTGGCATTGCCGGCAAAGGCCGACGACATCATCATCGCCACCGCCGGGCCGGTGACGGGACAATACGCCATTTTCGGCGAGCAGATGGTGCGCGGCGCCCAGATGGCGGTGGCCGACATCAACGCCGCCGGCGGCGTGCTCGGCAAGCAGCTGGTGCTCGAGATCGGCGACGATGCCTGCGAGGCCAAGCAGGCGGTCGCGGTGGCCAACCAGATGGTCAACAAGGGCGTGGTCTTCATGGCCGGGCATTTCTGCTCCTCGACCTCGATCCCGGCCTCCGAGACCTATTACGAGGAAGGCATTCTGCAAATCTCGCCGGCCTCGACGAACCCGCTGCTGACCGAGCAGGACTTCGACAACGTCTTCCGCACCTGCGGCCGCGACGACCAGCAGGGCGCCGTCGCCGGCTCCTTCCTGGCCGACCATTTCGCGGGCCAGAAGATC
>CAZVDW010000447.1:0-5712 GCA_964625645.1 uncultured Rhodospirillaceae bacterium | reverse complement strand
AGCTTGTCGCCGGCGTTGACGATGATGATCACGTGGCGCTCGCCAGGGGCGGTACGGCCCATGCCGAAACGGCAACGCAAATCGAACACCGGCAATATGATGCCGCGCAGATTGAGCACGCCAAGAACGAACTCGGGCGTGTTCGGCAGCTCCGTGACCGCTGACCAGGCCTTGATCTCGCGCACCGCCAGGATGTCTATCCCGTATTCCTCGTCGCCGATACAGAAGGTGATGAACTGGTGCGCGACGCCGCCGCCGACGACCGCTGTCGGCGGACCGCTCGCATCCTGAGTTGCCGGCAGACCCATGGCTTCCCCTTACCTCATTTTGCGCCGGGCGCTGCCGACGCCGCGGGCGGTTGCCGCGTAGCCGCCCTGTACATGCCATGTATGCCGTTTACCTCGAGGATCAAAGCCACTTGTCCATCGCCGAGGATGGTGGCCGCCGAGGCCCCCTCGATGCGGCGGAAATTCTCCTCCATGCTCTTGATCACCACTTGGCGCTCACCGAGCAGGTTGTCGACGACGATGCCGATCACCGAGCCCGTGTCAGTCTCGACGAACACCACCAGCCCTTTACAGGGATCGTCGCAGGCGCCGGTCACCCCGAACAGGCGATGGAGGAACAGCAACGGCACGTATTCATCTCGGAAGCGGACTAGGAGCTCGGCGCCAGCGATGGTCGAGACCTGGTCCGGCAAGGGGCGGATGCTCTCCAGGATGCAGCCCAGCGGCAGCACGTATCGCTCGTTGCCGACGCTGACGATCATGCCATCCATCACCGCCAAGGTAAGCGGCAACGAGATCAGGAAGCGGGTGCCGACGCCGGGCTGCGAATCGATAATCACACGGCCGCCGATTTGGCCGATATTGCGGCGCACCACGTCCATGCCGACGCCGCGCCCCGACAGATCGGTCACCGCCTCGGCGGTGCTGAAGCCGGGAAGAAAGATCAGGTCGAGTATCTCGTCATCGGCCAGCGCCGCGCCCTTGTCGATGAGCCCGCGCTCGACGGCTCGTCGATACACCTTGTCGCGGTCGATACCGCGGCCGTCGTCGCTGACCTCGATGGTGATGCGACCGCTGCGATGGGCGGCTGTGAGGGAAATGGTCGCTTCCTCGGGCTTGCTGGCCGCGCGGCGCTCCGCCGGCGGCTCGACGCCGTGATCGACGGCATTGCGGATCATGTGGGTGAGCGGATCGGCCAACCGCTCGACAACGGTATTGTCGATCTCCGTGGCCTCGCCCACGGTTATCAGGCGCACTCGCTTGCCCAGATCGCGCGCCGATTCGCGCACCAGCCGCGGCATGCGCGCGAACACCGACCGCACCGGCTGCATGCGGATCGCCATCACGCTCTCCTGCAGCTCGCGCATATGGCCGCTCAGCGCCTCGACCCCGCGCATCGTCGGCTCGTCCTCGACACGGCTCTCTCCGACATGCTGGGCCAGCACCGCATGGGTGATGACCAGCTCGCCAACCATGTTGACCAGCGTATCGACGCGATCGAGGTCGACGCGGATCGGCAGGCGCGACACCGTGGGCATCGGCGGAGGCGCGGGGGACGGCGGTGTGTCCCCGACCGCCGCCGCCGGCGTCTCCACCGACGCCACCGACGCCACCGACGCCAGCGGCGTCTCGTCGGGCTCCGCGTCATCTTCGCCGAGCGCGATCTCGATCAGTGAATCCGTGGCCACGAACTCGAAGACCTCGCGAATCTCCGCTTCACTGCGATCGCTGCGCAAGCTCAACGACCAGCCGAGATACGAGCTGTCCGGATCCATTTCCGCCAGCGGCGGCAAGCCGCCGGCATCGAGGCGGACGCTCAGCTCACCCAAGGTCTTCAGCTCGCGAATGATCAGCAAGGGATCGTTGGCAGACCGAAACAGATCGGGCTCGGGAGCGAAGCGAATGCGATAAAGCACTTTCTCCCCCGGGAGCGCCGCCGTCTTCACCGGGGATTCCACCGGCGCGGCATCCGCCATGAGCGCTTCCAGCGCCTCGATGGCGGGCGCCGTGTCATCGCCGGCGGGCTCGCCTGCCTGGGTGCGCTCGATCAACTGCGCCAACGCATCGGCGCCGAGAATCATGGCGTCGAGCGCCTGCGGTGTCAGCTGCAGGGCACCGTCACGCAACCCCCCCCAGCACGGTCTCGAAGGCATGTGACAGGGCGACGATGGCGGCGAAGGCGAACGCTGCCGCTCCGCCCTTGATCGAATGGACGGCGCGAAACAGCTCGCGAATGTCATCGCTGGCGTTGTCCGTTCCCGCGCCTAAGCTGTCGAGCGTGCTCTCGATGGTCTCCTGACGCTCGGCGCATTCGGCGAAATAGGTTGCCTTGAAGCGCTCCAACGCGCCCTTGCCGCTGTCCTCGCTGGCCATGGCTCAGAGACACACCTTCCTGGCGACCTGCACCAGCTTGTCGGGATCGAAGGGCTTGCTGATCCAGCCGGTAGCGCCGGCCGCGCGGGCCGCGTCCTTGGTATTGTCGCTGGTCTCGGTGGTCAGGCAGATGATCGGCGTGCGGCGATGGTCACCGCTGTCGCGCAGCCGCTCGATGAGCTGGATGCCGTCGAGATTGGGCATGTTGATGTCGGTGATGATCAGCTCGACGGTCTGGCCTTCCAACGCCTTCAGCGCTTCCAGGCCGTCGCTGGCCTCGACCACGGCGAAGCCGGCGCTGGCCAGCGTGTAGGCGACCATGTCGCGCAGGGTGGTGGAATCGTCCACCACCAGTACGCGCGGGGCGCTCACGTCCTCCATCGCTTGACCTCCGCGGCCAGTCCCAGGTCCTCCAGCGCCTGGGTCAGAGTCGCCGACGGCGCGGCCAGCGCGAAATCATGCCCCTGGGCCTCGACCTCGCGGGCCGCGGCAAGAAGCACTTGCAATGACGGTGTCGATACCCGCTCGATGTCCTCGCCCCTGAGGCGAACATCCATATCGCGGGCGCTGGCGTCGGCGAGCGCCAGATGCAACGGCGCCGCCGCCAAGGCGTCGAGCGCGCTGCCCAAGCTCACCACCACCGTGCCCTCCGCGACAGTCATCGTTATCGATGGGGACATGGAAATCTCACACCACTCTCAATTCCTTTCGTCGCACCTTACGGATAGTGGGGCGGAATGGCCATGTCGGCAACTGCTCAAGACACCGTCCTGCCACCGCAACGCTGCAGATAACTCTTGAGAATTTTCTCAAAGTATCCATTATAGTGCACGGATATAAAACTATTTTCTGAGGAATGGATGCCTCGGATACGAGCGCGGAGGCCATGGTGTCGAGGCCAAAGATAATTGTCGGACCGGCGCTCGATCGAGCCAAGCTGGCCAAGGTGCTGGCGCTATCGGCGTCGCATCATGACGGCGAGGCGCTGTCGGCGGTTCGCGCCGCCGAGCGGATGCTCAGCGCAGCCGGGCTGTCGCTGGCCGGCCTGGTCGAGCCGGTCAGTGCCCTGGCGAGCGGGGAATCCGCGGCCGCCAGGACGCCGGGCGCGCTCAGCGCCGCCTTGCGCGAGGCCCGGTGCCAGCTTGCCGAGACGGCGCGGCGGGCGGAGGCCGAGGCCGCGGCGGTGGCGGAGCTGCGCCGGCAAAAGACGGCGCTGGAAGCGGCGCTGGCCTACAAGGCGCGCGAGGCCGAGGGTTGGCGCGACCGCGCCTGGCGCATCTTATGGGGCGGCGCCAAGGGGGCATGAGACGCGCTCCTGGCAAACGGCGAAATTGAATTTTGCCTCGAACGCGCTAGTTCAATATGAGAGTGGTTGCGTTGTGAGCGCGACGGGGGGTGATCGCGCCGCGGACCTGTGTGCCTGCTTATCATGCGGTCAGGAAATCGATCTTGCGCATTCTTTACATCGAGGACGAAGTGATTCTGTGCGAGCTGTTTCGTCAGGCCGTCGCGCCGCTGGGCTACGATGTGACGCTGGCGAATACCGGCGGCAAGGGCGTCGCTGCCTTCGCGGCGCGGCCTTTCGACGTGGTGGCGATCGACTACGCGCTTCCCGACATGGACGGCTTCCAGGTCGTCGAGGCGCTCCGCAAGATCGATCCCGAGACGCAATTGGTTATGATAACCGGCATGGGCAGCGAGCAGATCGCCGCCAAGGCGCTGACGCTGGGAGTGTCGAACTACATCATCAAGGGCAACGACGCAATCTACGCCGAGCTGGTGCCGTCGGTGATCCGCCAGGCGGCGGCGCGAGCTGAGATGGTGCGCGAGAAGGCGGCGCTGGATGCCGCGCTGGCGCGCGCCAAGGCGGAGGCCGAGCGCGCCAACGTCGCCAAGTCCGATTTCCTGCGCGCCATGAGCCACGAGCTGCGCACGCCGCTGAATGCGGTTCTCGGCTTCGCGCAGCTCTTGCAGATGGACAGCGACGAGCCCCTGAGCGAGAGCCAGCGATCCCACGTCCGTGCAATACTGCAAAGTGGGCGCCATTTGGGCCAGCTCGTCGACGAGGTGCTCGATTTGTCGCGCATCGAGGCCGGCCAGCTCGGGTTGTCGCTGGAGCGGATCGACGTGAGACCGGTGTTGCACGATGCCGAATCCGTCGCCCGGCCGCTCGCCGACGCCAAGGGAGTGCGCTTCGATGTCTCCGTCATCGACCTGCGCCGGGTGCGGGTGATCGCCGACGTGACTCGGCTGCAGCAGGTATTGCTCAACTTCCTGTCCAACGCCATCAAGTACAATCGTGTCGAAGGCTCGGTGACCATGGGACCGGAGATCAGCAACGACGGGCGGTTGCGGCTGGTGGTCTCGGATACCGGCCCCGGCATCCCCGCCACCAAGCAGGGGCTCCTGTTCGAGCCCTTCGAGCGCCTCGGCCAGGAGGCCAGCGGCATCGAGGGCACCGGCATCGGCCTGGCGATCGCCAAGCGCCTCGCCGAGGCCATGGGCGCCAGTATCGGCTTCACCAGCGTCGAGGGCGAGGGCAGCCGCTTCTGGGTTGAGTTTGCCATCGACCGGAACAACGACAGCGCCGGCTAGCGCGCAACGGAAGTTTGATCATCATCGCAGTGGCGCCTCGCCAGCGGGCGCGCGTGTTGCAGGAATTTATGCCAGGTGTCGGCGATGAGAGCGCCGGCGAGCGTCGCTCTCGATAGGAGAGTGGGGCGAGACGGCAGGATCACAGGCCTCTCGCCACACGAGGTTTCATCGAGGAAGATCAGCTTGGCCGGGGCGAGCTTCGGCTGTTGCTGGCGCCATTGCGCCCGCGCCGCGGCGACATCCGGGCGTTCCTGCTCGGCGGCGTGCACGGTTCTTACCGAAGCTGATGCGATGGCGCTCGAAGAACCGCCACACCGCTCCCTTGCCAAAGCCGTGGCCCCGGCGGTTCAGCGCCAGGCGGATTTCCGCCAGCGTCAGGTCCGGCGTCTCGGCGACCAGTTCCAAGAGCCAATCCCGGTGCGCCTCGATCACATGGCTGCGGCGGTCGCTTCCCATCTTCCCCGGCTCGACGCTGCCCGTCGCCCGCTCCAATTTTTCGTTCCCTTTCCAGAAGCCGATTGAGTCGCGCCCTGCGGCGGCCTAGAATCCCACTTTACGGGGATCGAACGGGAGTCTTTGTCGACATGCGAGACCGTTTTCCGGCCCAGCGCGATGGTGTTCTCTACCTCACCGAAGGGGGTGCGGAGACCGAGATCATGTACAAATATGGTTTCGATTTGCCGCATTTCGCGATGTTTCCGCTCTTGGAGAATGCGCAAGCCGTGGCGGAGATGGA
>CAZVDW010000446.1:0-2823 GCA_964625645.1 uncultured Rhodospirillaceae bacterium | reverse complement strand
GGTGGGCTCACATGTTCGGATAGTTCGGGCCGCCGCCGCCCTCCGGCACGGTCCAGGTGATGTTCTGGGTCGGGTCCTTGATGTCGCAGGTCTTGCAGTGCAGGCAGTTCTGGGCGTTGACCTGGAGGCGCGTGCGGCCGTCCTCCTCGATGATCTCGTAGACGCCTGCCGGGCAGTAGCGCTGCTCGGGCGCGGCGTAGGTGGCGAGGTTGGTGGCGATGGGCACGCTCTCATCGGCGAGCCTGAGGTGCGAGGGCTGGTCTTCCTCGTGGTTGGTGGCCGAGAACGAGACGCTGGTCAGGCGGTCGAAGGTCAGGGTGCCGTCGGCCTTGGGGTAGGCAATGGGCTGGTAATCCTTGGCCGGGCGCGTCGCGGCGTGATCGGTGTGGGCATGGCGCAGGGTCCATGGCGCGCGGCCACGCAGCAGCAGCTGGTCGATGCCGGTATAGAGCGTGCCGCCCCACAGCCCCCACTTGAAGGCGGGGCGCACGTTGCGGGCGCGATGGAGCTCGTCCCAGGCCCAGGAGGCGCGGAAGCTTTCGGCGTAACCGTCGAGGGTTAGCGGCCCCGCCTCCTCGTCGGCGCCGGTCTCGAAGGCCTCGAAGATGGCTTCGGCCGCCAGCATGCCCGACTTCATCGCCGTGTGGGTGCCCTTGATCTTGGGCATGTTGAGGGTGCCGGCCTCGCAGCCCACCAGCACGCCGCCGGGGAAAGCCAGTTTCGCCAGACATTGGGCGCCGCCCTCGTTGAGCGCCCGCGCGCCGTAGGCCACGCGGCGACCGCCTTCGAAGACATCGCGCACTTTGGGGTGGGTCTTGAAGCGCTGGAACTCTTCGTAGGGGCTGAGATAGGGGTTGGCGTAGTCGAGCCCGATGACGAAGCCGACCGAGACCAGATTGTCCTCCAGGTGATAGAGGAACGAGCCGCCATAGGTCTTGCTGTCCAGCGGCCAGCCGGCGGTGTGCATGATCAGACCGGGCTTGTGCCTGGCCGGGTCGATCTCCCAGAGCTCCTTGAGGCCGATGCCGTAGGTCTGGGGCTGGTCGCCGGCCAGCTCGTAGCGCGCAATCAGCGTCTTGCCGAGACTGCCGCGGCAGCCTTCGGCGAACACAGTGAGCTTGCCGTGCAGCTCCATGCCGGGCTGGTGGTTGGGACCGGGCTCGCCTGCCTTGGTGATGCCCATGTCGCCTGTCGCCACACCTTTGACGCCGCCGTCTTCGTCGTAGAGCACTTCGGCCGCCGCGAAGCCGGGATAGACCTCGACGCCGAGCGCCTCCGCCTGTTCGCCTAGCCAGCGGCAGAGATTGCCGAGGCTGATGATGTGGTTGCCGTGGTTGCGCATGCCGGGCGGCAGAAACAGGCCGGGGATGCCGAAGCCGCCGCTTTCGGTGAGGAACAGAAAACGCTCTTCGCTTACCGCCGTGGCGATCGGCGCGCCCTTGTCCTGCCAGTCGGGGATCAGCTCGTCGAGGGCGCGGGATTCGAGCACCGCGCCGGAGAGGATATGGGCTCCGACCTCCGAGCCTTTTTCGAGCACGCAGACCTCGCGCTCCGGCGCCAGCTGCTTGAGCCGGATCGCCGTCGCCAGGCCGGCCGGGCCGGCGCCGACGATGACCACGTCGAAAGGCATCGATTCGCGTTCCATCTCCACTCCCCATCGCGCTCTCTGGCAATCTCAGCGGAGGTCTGATAGCACATCGCGGCAAGGGAGGGCAGACGCATGACCGACACCATCGCCGTCAACGGCATCGACATCGCTTACCGCTGGGACGGGCCGCAAGATGCACCCGTGCTGACGCTCAGCAACAGCCTGGCTTCCAGCCACGCCATGTGGGATTCGCAGATGCCGGCGCTCGTGCCCTCCTGGCGCGTGCTGCGCTACGACACCCGCGGCCACGGCGCCAGCGGTGTCAGCGAAGGCGCCTACAGCATGGACCTGCTGGCCAAGGACGTGGTCGGGCTGTGGGATGCGCTGGGTGTGGAGAAAAGCGCCTTCTGCGGCCTCTCGCTCGGCGGCATGACCGGCCAGCAGCTCGGCATCGCCCACGGCGACAGGCTCAGCGCCCTGGTGCTTTGCGATACCATCGCCAAATGGCCGGACGGCGTGACGGCGATCTGGAACGGGCGCGTGCGCGCGGCGCAGCAGGCGGGTCTGGGGCCGCTGGTCGAGCCGACCCTGGAGCGCTGGTTCACCAAGCCCTATCGCGAACGCCGCCCGGCCGCGCTCGATGCGGTCGCCGATATGATCGCCAAGACGCCGGTGGCGGGCTATATCGGCGCCTCGATGGGCATCGTCAAGATCAATTTTCTCGACCGCCTGTCGTCTATCGCCGTGCCGACCCTGGTGATCGTCGGCGCCGACGACCCGGCGACGACGGTGGCGGCGTCCGAGGCCATCCAGTCGCGCATTCCCGGCGCCGAATTGGCGGTCATCGATGATGCGGCTCACCTTGCCAACATCGAACAGCCCGAGGCTTTCAACGCAGCGCTGACGGACTTTCTCAGCCGTCTCTAGGTGCCGCCGCGGCAAAGCGTGGCAGCAGGGCGGCGTGCAGGGTCGCGTCGCCGCAGGCGACGATATGGCTGCTGCCGAGTGCCGGGCCGCCGTCCCATGACGTGATGACGCCGCCGGCCGCTTCGATCAGCGGCACCAGGGCGCAAACGTCCCAGGGCTTGAGGTCGCCTTCCAGCACCAGGTCGACCACGCCCGCGGCGAGCATGGCATAGGCATAGCAATTGCCGCCGAACTGGGTGACGGCGGCGTGCCGGCGCAGGCTTTCGAACAGGGCGCGCTGGGCCGGGCTTGCCATCATCGCCGGATCG
>CAZVDW010000445.1:0-3695 GCA_964625645.1 uncultured Rhodospirillaceae bacterium | reverse complement strand
GCCGGGCAGCGACGGCGCGATGGTGTTCCGGGTGCATACCTATAGCGGCCACGAGGGTGCCCGTGGGCGCGTGGCATGGCTCGGCAAGGCGATGCAGACATTGGGCGGCATGGTCGCCGAGGGCGAGCGCGGCCTGCGTTTCCCCTGCGGCGCCGAACACGCCATGGGCGTGCGCCGGCTGTTTCTGGAAGCCTGCAAGCTCGATCCGGCGGGCGCGCTCGAAGCGAAGCCCCTGACGGTCTTCGACAAGAAGAGCCAAGGCAACATCAGCGTCACCAGCCTCGGCGATGGCCGCTACCAGGTCTCGGCGGACGATCCTGCGAACACGCGGCGCATTGGCGCCGTGGCCGGCGGCCTCGTCAAGCTGGCCGAGATGCAGGCGATAAGCGACGACACGGTGGCATTTTCCTGCGGCCATGCGCACGATGCCCTGATCGGCCTGTTGCTGACGCGGGCCCCGAACGTGCGCATAGCCATGCGCGAACAGGCGGAAAGCGCGGGACGCGGCGTGCTTGCCGCGCCCAGCGCACAGGAATAGCGAGAAGGCAGAGGCAGGCACGCATGACCCAGATCGCCCCCATGACAAGCCGTGAGCGGGTGCTTGCCGCGCTTGCCGGCCAGCCCGTCGATCGCACGCCGGTGTGCCCGCCGACTTCCGTGGCCACGGTCGAGCTGATGGATCTGGCGGACGCGCCCTTCCCCGACGCCAACCGCGAGGCCGAGCTGATGGCGCGCCTGGCGGCGACGAGCTATACCGAGCTCGGCTACGACGCCATCATGCCGGTGTTCTCCATCATCCAGGAATCCTCGGCGCTGGGCTGCAAGATGCAGTGGGAGCAAAAGGACAACTGGCCGACCGTGCGCATGAAGGATCCGATCTGGCAGACCGCCGACGACATCCGCATCCCCAACGATTTCCTCAGCCACCCGGACACGGTCTGCGTGCTCGACTGCATTCGCCGCCTGCGCCGCGAGTTCGGCGACGAGGTGGCGATCGTCGGCAAGACCATGGGTCCCTGGTCGCTCGCCTATCACTGCTTCGGCGTGGAGCCGTTCCTGCTGCTCTCGCTCGACGATCCCGGCAAGACCAAGCTGGTGCTCGACCGCCTCAAGGAAGTGACGATCCAGTTCGGCCAGGCCCAGATCGATGCCGGCGCCGATGCCTTGACCCTGCCCGACCACGCCACCGGCGATCTCGTCAGCGGCGAATATTACGAGCGCTACCTCAAGGAAGTGCACACGGAGTTCGCGGAGCGCCTCGACATTCCGCTGATCCTGCACATCTGCGGGCGCACCGTGGACCGCATGCCCTTTATCGCCGAGACCGGCATGGCCGCCTTCCATTACGACTCCAAGAACGAGCCGGGCGAATCCATGGCGGCCGTTGGTGGCGGCATCGCCCTGGTCGGCAATATCAACAATCCCGAGACCCTGTTCGCCAAGGGGCCGGATGCCGTGCGCGCCGAGGTCCATGCCAATCTCGATGCCGGCGTGCAGCTGATCGCGCCGGAATGCGCGATCCCGCTGCAGACCTCGATCGAGAACCTGCTAGAGATACCCAAGGCCGTGCGCGACTGGCACGCCGATCACCCGCAAGTCCATTAGATCGCGAGACCCAACCCCATGGCCGAGCTATCCGACATCGCCAACGAGATACTGCGCGACGAGATCGAGGAGTTCATCGAGCGCCCCGAAGAGATCGCTCGCATAGTCAACCTATTCGCCAAGGCCCGGCCGCTGATGCAGGAGATCGCCGTGGCCATCATCGAGGGTGATGATTCCACCGTCGACAGGCTGACCAAACAGGCGCTCGACGAAGGCATTGAGGCCACCGAGGTCATGGACGACGGCCTGATCGGCGGCATGGGCGTGGTCGGCGTCAAGTTCCGTGAGAACTTCATCTTCGTGCCCGAAGTGCTGTCATGCGCCCGCGCCATGAAGGCCGGCATGACCCATATCGAGCCCATTCTTTCGGCCTCGGGCGTCAAGCCCCTCGGCACGGTGATCATGGGCACGGTCAAGGGCGACCTGCACGATATCGGCAAGAACCTCTGCATCATGATGCTGCGCGGCGCCGGCTTCACCGTCATCGACCTCGGCGTCGATACCTCCGATGACGAGTTTATCGATGCCCTGGAAGAGAACGGCGCGCCGGTGATCGGCATGTCGGCGCTGCTGACCACCACCATGCCCAACATGGGCAAGACCATCGAGGCGCTGATCGATGCCGACCTGCGCGACGACGTGCGCATCATGGTCGGCGGCGCGCCGGTGACCCAGGAATTCGCCGACGACATGGGTGCCGACGGTTACGGCAAGGACGCGCTCTCCTGCGTTTCCCTTGCCAAGGAATTGGTCGCAGCCGAGGCCGATGCCTGACAAGCCGAAAAAGGGCGACAAGGAAGCCCTGCAACAACGGCTCGACCGCATCAGCGAGCTGTTCGAGGGCATGGTCCGCCATGCCGAGGTGCAGGCCACCGAGCGCTGCCCCTATCGCGACCGTCACGACCGCTGCACCGCCCATGTCCGCTGCCGCATGCAGCTGCGCTACGACGACGACAAGCTGCCCAGCTGCACCCATGACGGCACCTTCGACTATCGCGTCGCCTGGGACAGCGAGCCGGCACATTATGACCGGGCCAAGAAAAAGATAACCCGCATCAAGCGCGAGGCGCGGGCGCGGCGCGACAAGGACACGCCGGACCAGTGAGCCGGGTCCGCCATGGCGGCGAGAGCCGAGAGCTGATCGCCGGTCGCACGCTGTTCGACTATGCCGACGACCTGGCGGTAGAGGTGGCGACATCCTGCGGCCGCTCGGGCACCTGCCACGAATGCGTCGTCGAGGTCAGCGAGGGGCTCGACGCCCTTGGTCCGCGCAGCGAGGCCGAGGGCTTTCTCAAGGACCCCTACCGCCTCGCCTGCAAGGCGGAGATCACCGCCGACCGGGACATTGCTTTCGCTCCCCTGCGGCGGCGGCCGCGCATCCTGACCGACACCCATTTCGACGAAGCCTTGGCCCGCGACCCGGCCGTCGTTCGCCGCGGCAACGAGATACTGCTCGACGGCAAGGTCATCGACCAGGCGCGCAAGCGCGTGCTCGGGATCGCGCTCGACCTCGGCACCACGACGGTGGTGATGGATATCGTCGATCTCGAGACCGGCGACAGCGTCGAGACCTGCGCTTTCGCCAATCCGCAAGGCTACGGCGGCTCGGACGTGATGCACCGCATCTCCTACGACAGCGCCAATCCGGGAGAGCTGCAAAAGGCGATGGTAAGCGCGGTGAATCGCGAGATCCGCGAAGCCGCCAAGCGCCACGGCTTTGCCCGCCGGGCGATCTACGAGATCGTCGTCGCCGGCAACACCACCATGCGCGATCTGTTGTTCGGCATCGATGTCACGAGTGTCGGCCAGAAACCCTATCGCTCCCTCGTCGAAGCCGAGTGGCGCGACGGCGCGCGGGCCGGCACCGCCTTGGAAGCCAACGCCTGGGAGCTCGGCTTTCGCGCCAACCGGCAGACGCGGCTTTACGGCCTGCCGCTGATCGCCAGCCATGTCGGCGGCGACACCGCGGCCTGCCTGGCCGCCACCGGGCTCGATCCGGAAGGCGAGGCACCCGAGATGCTGATCGATATCGGCACCAACACCGAGGTCGTGGTGCGCGCCCATGGCCGCATGCTCGCCGCCTCCTGCCC
>CAZVDW010000444.1:0-2684 GCA_964625645.1 uncultured Rhodospirillaceae bacterium | reverse complement strand
ACGGCGGGCGCGATTACGAATTTCGTCGCGGTGAAGGAAGACATTTCGTTGCGCAAGGAATATGAAGAGAAACTCCTGCGCCAGGCGAATTACGATGGCCTGACCGGTCTTGCCAACCGCATATTGATGCGCGACAGATTGGAGCAGTCCATTCAGAGAGCAAAGCGGCATGGCACCGTGGTGGCGGTGCTGTTCCTGGATCTTGACGACTTCAAGAAGGTCAACGACACCCTCGGTCATGCTGCCGGGGATGCTTTGCTCGTCGAGATGGCCAACCGGCTCAAGGAGTGTGTTCGCAAGACCGACACTGTAGCCCGCAACGAAGGCTTTGAAGGCGATGGCAGCGTGGCGCGCCTCGGTGGTGACGAGTTCACCATCGTTCTCGAAGGCCTTAGCGACCCGCTGGCGGCGGAACGCGTGGCGGAAGAGGTGCTGGCGGCTTGCGAAAAGCCCCACCAGCTCCAGGACCACGAGATCTTCGTCTCCGGCAGCATCGGCATCGCGAGCTATCCCCAGGATGGCGGCGAGGCCGGAGAGCTGCTGCGCAACGCCGATCTTGCCATGTACCGGGCCAAGGAGGAGGCTAAGGGAAAGCTCCGCTACTTCACGCCCCAGATGAACGACGCCGCAATGGGGCGGTTGCGCATGGAGGGAGAGCTGCGCCACGCCTTGCAGCGCGGCGAGTTCGTCTTGCACTACCAGCCTATCGTGGCCACCAGCGGTGGCCGCCAGATCGGCGCCGAAGCGCTCTTGCGTTGGACCAACGGGACCTTGGGGGCGGTGTCGCCCGACCAGTTCATTCCCTTGGCGGAAGCCACCGGATTGATCGTCGACATCGGCGCCTGGGTGATCGAAACGGCGCTTGGTGACGTGGCGCGGCTCGGCGGCGAGGACGCGGATTTCTATGTCACGGTGAACGTATCCAGCCGCCAGTTCCAGGAAACCGATCTGGTGCCCACGCTGGCCAACGCGATCGCCAGAAACGAGATTGCGGCGCATCGCGTCAAAGTCGAGATCACCGAGAGCCTGATCCTGGGCGAGAAGCCAGAGACGAAAGCCAATCTCGCTTCCCTCTCCCGACTCGGGGTGCAGCTGCTGGTCGACGATTTCGGTACCGGCTATTCGTCCCTCAGCTATCTGACTCGCGTGGCACCCAGCGCGATCAAGATCGATCGCTCTTTCGTGCAGGGCGCCCTGGACAAGGCCGAAGATGCCAATCTTGTGCGCTCGATCGTCGCCATGGCGAAGAGCCTTGGCATGAACGTCGTCGCCGAGGGCGTGGAGACGGAGGCGCAATACCGCTTCGTGAGCGAGGCAGGTTGCGATGCGGTACAGGGTTGGTACACCGGGCGGCCGGCACCGCTGGAGCAGGCAATCGATGTGCTGTCCCTGGAGGCTAGTGATGATCTATAGCCAGAGCATGTCGCATGGCATCGAACAGTGCATCAAGCTGTATGGGCTTGGTAACGTAGGCATGAAAGCCTGCATCCTTGCCCTTTATGACTTCATGCGGCATGGCGGCGGCGGTGATCGCGATGACGGGAATGGCGCTCGTTTCCTTGTGCTTCTTGAGGCGGCGTAGGGCCTCGAAGCCATCCACTCCTGGTAGGTTGATATCCATCAGGATGAGGTCGGGATGGCGGGCTTGCGCCATCTCGATGCCCAATTCCGCCGTATGGGCCGATATCAGATCGAGATTGGGCGCCCTGCCGATAGCCTTTTCCATCAGTATCAGGTTCGCCGGGTTGTCTTCCACATAGAGGATGGTGTGCCCCTCCGTGGCCTCGCCCACCGCCAAATCCAAGCTCTGACTCTTCGCCTTGCCGGAAACGGTCGCTTTGTTTTCCTCAGTCGTCGTCTCGGCCAAGGGAATTTCGACCCAGAATGTGCTGCCCCGACCCACTTCGCTGCTAAATCCAATCTCGCCGCCCATCAGGCGAACCAAATCGCGGGTAATGGTCAGGCCAATGCCGGTACCTTCGATCGCCGATGCTTCGCGTCCAAGTCGCTCGAAGGGCCTGAATAAGTCATCTTGCGCGTCGGCTGCGATGCCGAGCCCGGTATCCATTACGCAGACATGCATCATGCCTTTGTCGGCCACATTGGCGTAGACCGAGACGGAGCCGCCATCACGGTTGTACTTGACGGCATTGGACAGAAGATTCAACACAGCCTGCTTCAAGCGCACGCGGTCCGCTTCGACCACCACGTCGCGGCAATTTCTGCTGTCCAGATTGATTTCAACGCTCTTTTTCTGGGCCATGGGCAAGACAAGGGGGATACACTCATGCAAAAGCGCGCCGAGCGGCACATCCTCCAAGGTGATGGTGATCTTGCCAGCCTCGATCTTCGCCAGCTCCAGCACCTCGTCGATCAATTATAGCATGTGGTGTCCACTCGCGATGATTTGGTCGACGCTCACTTGCTGCTGCTCGCTAAGCGGCGTATCCGGATCGAATTCCAGAAGCTGTGCGAAGCCGAGAATGCCGTTGAGCGGCGTGCGCAGCTCATGGCTCATGGAGGACAGGAACTCGGACTTGGCATTGTTGGCCTTGTCGGCTTCGTTCCTGGCTTCGAGCAGGCTTTCCATCAGTGCCTTTTGTTCCGACACGTCCTTGGTGATGGAAAGAATGTGCGGTTCGTTACCCAGCATGAAAAGGCTGGCCGACATGAGGCCGGAGATG
>CAZVDW010000443.1:0-5504 GCA_964625645.1 uncultured Rhodospirillaceae bacterium | reverse complement strand
CGTGGCCGGAGACTCTTGCGTCTCGCGCATCTCGTAGTGAACGAGATAGCCGACCCCGGGGATCGCCAGCACGAGGAACAAGGGCGTCAAGATTAGGAGAAACTTGAGCAGCAAGCCGCTCCGCCACCCGGACCGCTCCGACAGGTCGTGATCCATAGGGGTAGAGCCTGCTTTACTCGGCGCGCGCGCCCAGTGTCGCTGCGGCCAATTTCATAAGGCGGGCGAGTGCGTGCGATGCGGCGCGGCCTCGAACCGAGAACGCCATTTTCAGCCTCCATGCTGAAAGTAGAGCCTATAGGGAATATGGACCAACGGGCACAAAAACCCAGCACAGACGAGACAGCTTAATGATTGGAATCACTTCGATTCCAGGATTACGCCAAGTCAGGATTTCACTGCTTCATCCCTCGAGCCACGCAAGCAGCGCCTTGGTCACCGCTTGCGGCCGTTCCATCGGCGCCATATGGCCGCATTCGCCGAGCAGAGTGAGATCGGCCCCGGCTATGGTTTCGGCCATCATGACCTGGTGCTCGACGGGGATCACGCTGTCCTGACGCCCTGCCAGCACCAGGCTGGGACAGGTGATCGCGGCGAGATCGGGCCGCGAATCCGTGCGCCCGAGAATAGCCGTCTGTTGGCGCAGGAAGGCGTCTGCCCCGACACGGGTCGCCATGTCCTCGATGGCGCCGGTCAGCGCTTTCTCGTCAAGCCGCTTCGGATGGAGCAGCAACGACATCAGCCGCGGCGTGACGCCGCGAAACTCACCACGCCGCGACAGCGCCATCAAATCGCGGCGGCGCTGGCTCTGGGCTTCGCTATCGGGATAGGCGGTGGTGTCGATCAAGGCCAGCCGCGTGACACGCTCGGGCGCCTGGCGCATGATCTCGAACGACACATATCCGCCCATCGAGAACCCCGCCAGAGCGAAACGCGCCGGCGCCACGTCCAGCACGCTCTCGGCCATGGCGGCAATCGACTCCGCATGGCCGAAGTCGGCGACCGTGATGTTCGACACAGACTCGAGCGGCCCGATTTGGAATTCCCAAACCGCAGCATCGCAAAGCAGTCCGGGACACAAGACCAGGTTACGACGATCGGAATTCACGGTTGATTTTCCTGCGCTAAGGCACGATATTCCAGGCTGGAATGGAAATAGCGTTCTATACTCCCGGGACCAAGCGGTCCAATTGCTAGACAGAAAAGCGTCAAACAACGTACATGGATTTTAAATCCCTCGGCCTAGGCCAGGAAACCTTGCGAGCCGTCGAAGACGCCGGCTATCAGCACCCCACCCCCATTCAAGAAAAAGCGATCCCGATTGTCCTGCAGGGCCGGGACGTCTTGGGGTGCGCCCAGACCGGTACCGGCAAGACGGCATCCTTTACATTGCCGATGATCGACATTCTCAGCACCGGCCGGGCGCGTGCCCGCATGCCGCGCTCGCTGATTCTCACGCCGACGCGCGAGCTGGCGATGCAGATCTCCGAGAATTTCGATGTCTATGGCAAGTATCACAAGCTATCGATGGCCTTGCTGATCGGCGGCGTATCGTTGGGCGACCAGCAGCGCGCGCTTGAGCGTGGCGTCGATGTGCTGATCGCCACGCCCGGCAGGCTGATCGATCTTTTCGAGCGCGGCAGCGTGCTGCTTACCGGCATCAAGGTGCTGGTAATCGACGAAGCCGACCGCATGCTCGACATGGGCTTCATTCCGGATGTGGAACGCATCGTCACCCTGCTGCAGCCCATCCGCCAGACCTTGATGTTCTCGGCCACCATGCCGAAGGAGATCCGCCGTCTGGCGGATCAGTTCCTGGTCTCGCCCAAAGAAGTTAGAGTCGCCCCGCCGGCCTCGCCCGCGGATTTGGTCGATCAGTCCCTGGTCATGACCACGGCGCGCGACAAAAATAAGGCGTTGCGCTCGCTGATCGAAAAGCAGCCCGTGGACAACGCGCTCATCTTCTGCAATCGCAAGAAGGACGTCGACGAGCTCAGCCGTTCGCTCAAGCGCCACGGCCTGTCCGCTGCGGGCCTGCACGGCGACATGGCGCAATCCTCGCGCATGGAGACGCTGGCAGCGTTCAAGGAGGGCGCCATTACGCTGTTGGTGGCGACCGATGTCGCGGGCCGCGGATTGGACATCGTCGGCCTCAGCCATGTGTTCAATTTCGACGTGCCCAACCACCCGGAGGATTATGTCCACCGCATCGGCCGCACCGGCCGCGCTGGCCGCCCGGGCCGCGCCTTCACCATCGGCACACCCGGCGACAGCAAGTACTTGCGGGCGATCACGGAGCTGATCGGCCACGAGATACCGAAAGAGACACTGGCGGACCTGACAGCCCCAGCGGCCAAGAATAAAGCCGCGCCGAAAGCGAAGGCCAAAGCTGAGACCGAGCCCGAGGCTAAAGTCGAAGCCAAGCCCGAGCCCGTTGCCGAAGCACCGGCGGAGGCGCCCAAGGAACGCAAGCCCCGACGCGCCCGCAAACCCAAGAGCGAGCCCAAGAGCGAGCCGGCTGCCAAACCTGACAAACCCAAGAAGAAGGACGGCCCGGTCACCGGGATGGGCGACCACGTGCCCGCGTTCATGTTGAGATCCGTGCGCACGGCGGGCTGAGCGACGGCCGCCCATGCAAACCATTTTCATCAATATCAAATGCCAGCTCGGCAAGGCCTATACGGTCGCCGACAGTCTGGTCCAGGATGTCGACGAAGTCTCGGAGGTTCATTCGACCTCGGGCCAGTACGACCTGCTGGTCAAGGCCTATCTGGCGGACGACAGCGATATCGGCCATTTCGTCAACGAGCGCATCCATGGCGTCGGCGGTGTCGCCGACACTTTCACGACCATCGCCTTCAAGGCTTTTACCTGACGCCAGGCCCGCCGCAGGGTAGACTGCGGCCATGGCACAACATTTCGATCTCGTCGTCCACGGCGGCACCGTGGTCACCGGCGTCGGTCACGACCATGCCGATGTCGGTATCGTCGGCGGCCATATCGTAGAGATCGGCAACCTCGGCCGTGCCGAGGCGGAGCGCAAGCTCGACGCGCACGGCCTGCATGTGCTGCCCGGCGTCATCGACAGCCAGGTCCATTTCCGCGAGCCGGGACTGGAGCACAAGGAGAATCTGGCCAGCGGTACCGCGGCGGCCGCCCTTGGCGGTGTCTGCACGATCTTCGAGATGCCCAACACCTCGCCGGCAACGACGACCGCGGACGCCTTGGCCGATAAATTGGCCCGTGCGGATGGAAGATCGTGGACGGATTATGCTTTCTTCATAGGTGCTTGTGCAGAAAACATTGAGGAATTACCTGAGCTTGAAAAGCTGCCCGGCTGCTGCGGGGTCAAGATCTTCATGGGCTCCTCGACCGGCAGCTTGCTGGTGCCCGACGATGAAACCCTGAAGCGTGTCTTGCGCTCGGGAAGCCGGCGGGTCGCCGTGCATGCCGAGGATGAAGGGCGCTTGGCCGAGCGCCGCGCCATTGCCGAAAGCGGCGACGACCCGGCCCTGCACCCGCAATGGCGCGACGTGGAGACCGCGCGGCTGGCCACCGAGCGCTTGATGAGGCTCGTCGTGGAGACGCGCCGGCCGGCACACGTGCTGCACATCACCACGGCCGAGGAAATGGCCATGCTGCGCCACCGCCCCGACTGGATGAGCGTCGAGTGCACGCCACAGCACCTGACCCTCGAGGCGCCAGGCTGTTATGCCGAGCTCGGCAGCCTGGCGCAGATGAATCCGCCGATCCGCGAGGCGCGCCACCGCCAGGCCTTGTGGCAAGGCGTGCGCGACGGCGTGGTCGATGTGATCGGCTCCGACCATGCACCCCATAGCCGCGAGGAAAAAGCCCGGCCATACCCGAATAGCCCATCCGGCATGCCCGGCGTGCAAACTCTGTTGCCGCTGATGCTCGACCACGCCGCGGCCGGCCGCCTCAGCCTCGACCGCCTGGTGGAGCTGGTTTCCGGCGCCCCCGCCCGCCTCTACCGGGCCCACGGCAAGGGCAGCATTCGTCCCGGCAACGATGCCGATCTCACTTTGGTCGACCTCAAGGCCAGACGCCCGGTCGAGAGCGGCTGGCTGGCCAGCAAATGCGGCTGGAGCCCATTCGAGGGCCGCACGCTCAGCGGCTGGCCGATGGCGACCATCATTCGTGGCCGCGAGGTCATGCGCGACGGCGAGCTGTTGGGCGATCCGGCCGGCGCGGCGGTGCGCTTCGACGCTTGAAGGCACGCGCCACGGTCGCCACTTGGAGGCCTATGATGCGAAATCTGATCTGGCTTGGCCTGGCTCTGTTCGCCGCCGTTCCGGTGGCGGCACAGACATTCGAGGTTCCCGAGGGATTCCAGCACGAGATCGTGCGCGAGACGGATGCGGAGGGCCGGCAGGTCGCTGTGCTGCGGGTCATGCCGGCGCCCGGCGCCTTCTCGGAGCTCAGCACCATCGAGATGCGGCCGCTGGCGGAGGATATCGCCGATCCCGGCGACTGGCTGGGCGAGCGCATGACCGCCTTCCTGGCGGATGCGGAAGCAGGAGACGTCGAGAGCACGCTCAATGCGCCGGACAGCCCCTTCGCCGACCCGGCGTTCGAGCCCCTCACAGAGGCCTTGCAGGCGGCCATGGACCAGCTCCGCCGTCTTGGCCAGGCGCCGCTCAAGTTCTGCGATGAGCCGCGCCAGGGGGAGAACGCTGCCGGCGCCTATGACGAGCTGGCCTGCCGCTTCACGATCGGGCCACTCGGCCGCCACATGGTGCTGCGCCTTCAAGAGCTCGACGGCGTCTGGTATTACACGCGCATCGCCACCATGAACGAGAAGCGCCTGCGCCATCTTGTCGCCATCGCCAACTCCTTTCACGTCGAGTAGGAACGCTCAATGTCCAGCCAGCCGCAGTCCGAGCCCGCCGCCCGCCTTTCAGACCACGCCAGCAGCTTCGATTGGACCGACCCCTTCCGCCTCGACGACCAGCTCGACGAGGACGAGCGCCTGATCCGCGAGACCGCGCATGGCTTCGCCCAGGACCGCCTGATGCCAGGGATCGTCGAAGCCAACCGCAATGAGAGCTTCGACCGCGGCATCATGGAGGAAATGGGTGGGCTGGGCTTGCTCGGGGCAACTATCCAAGGCTATGGCTGCGCCGGCGCCAGCACGGTGGCCTATGGCCTCATCGCGCGCGAGGTCGAGCGCGTCGATTCCGCCTATCGCAGCTGCCTCTCGGTGCAGTCGAGCCTGGTCATGTGGCCGATCTCGGCCTACGGCACCGAGGAGCAGAAGAGCCGCTGGCTGCCGGGCATGGCAGAAGGCAAGCTGATCGGCTGTTTCGGGCTGACCGAGCCCGACCACGGCTCCGACCCTGGCGGCATGATCACCCGCGCCCGCGCCGTCGACGGCGGCTTCCGCTTGAATGGCTCGAAGACCTGGATCAGCAACAGCACCATCGCCGACGTGCTCTTGATCTGGGCCAAGGACGAGAACGGCAAGATCCGCGGCTTCGTGGTCGAGC
>CAZVDW010000442.1:0-1747 GCA_964625645.1 uncultured Rhodospirillaceae bacterium | reverse complement strand
GGTCAGCCAGGCCAGCAGCAGCAGGCTGAGCACGTCGTCGAACACCGCAGCGGTGATGATGGTCTGGCCGATGCGCGAGTTGAGCTGGCCGAGATCGGAGAGAATGCGCACGGTCGCCGGCACCGCGGTGATCGCCAGCGCCGTGCCGAGGAAGAGGCATTGGGCGAGGCGCAGGGGCGACTCGGGCAAAAAGGCCCAGCCGAGCCCGACGCCCAGCAGCAGCGGCACCACCATGCCGCCGATCGCCACCACGCCGGCGGCGGCCGAGCGCTCGAAGACCTTGCTCGGCTGCATCTCGAGGCCCGCGAACAGCATCAGGAAGAACATGCCGAGGTCGGTGATGGTGACGAAGACCTCGTTATGGGCAAGTCCGGAAAGATCGGGAAAGCTGCCCGGAAAGCTGGCGACAACGGCGCCAAGCGCGATGCCCGCGATGAGCTCGCCGACCAGCGACGGCTGACGCAGGCGCTCCGCCACCTCGCCGAAAGCGCGCGTGACGACCAGCAGCACCAGGAGAACGTAGAAGAGATCCATCGCACCTGTTCCTAGCTTGTTCGCGCCAGGGCGCGGCCAATCGAAGGGCGGACAGTAGCACCTGGCGAGAGTAGCGCCTTGATCGAAGGCGGCTGGGGAGCGGCAGATTCGAAAAATCAGAGACACATTGGAAGCGCCGTTCGTCGATGGTCATGGTCGAATTGGTGCTCGGTGGTACCAGCTCAAAATCCCGTAGATTGTAGCGCATCAGAAAAATAACTTAAGTGGATTAACAAGTTCCGCTCTCACAACATTGGTGAGAATGCTATTTCATGAGAATGCAATGAATAATCCAATATGTTGGGAACGATAAATTTATAGGAAGCGTCTAATTTTGTTTTAATGCTTAAATATTAATTTCAAAATATGATTTAATTTCTTCACATTTTTCGACTCGCACTCCCAGATTACTGCAACCCTCCAATCGATGGCCTCAAGTTCCGCTACGGCGCGCCGATCACGTTCGACATTTCGTTCGAATTTGCTCTGCCAGTACCGGACACGCGACTTAGGGGTCGTCGCTTTCTTGCAGCCAGGATGACGATGCCAAAAGCAACCGTGGACGAACATAGCTAGACGATGCTTCGGGAAAACGAGGTCCGGAGTGCCTGGAAGATCGCGCCGGTGGAGGCGGAACCGCAGCCCCATAGCGTGCGCGGCTCGACGCACCCGCATCTCTGTCGAAGTGTCTCGAGCCCGTACCCGTGACATCAGCCACGACCGTCGCTCCGGCGTCAAACGATCCATATTGTTTCACTCAGCGGCGACAGCAGGGTATCGCCAATTCCCGAACTTCGATCGAATAGCCTGGAAAATGGCCAGTGCCATGTCAGGACATACACTGTTTCCTATCATCCTAAACGAATGCCAGATTGTCGGATGGAAGCGATAGGAATCAGGAAAACCCTGAAGTCGCGCCGCCTCTCTTACAGTAATGACGCGTGGTTGATCCGGATGAATGGGTCGAACCGATTGGTAGCTCCCCCTATCGGCGCCTGTGCCAGCGCGGAGGGTCGGACATTGACCAGACCAAGCCAGGCGCGGGTGTTGTCCGACCGTATCGACTCCACCTTCAGGGACGAGATCGAATCGCATTACGACTTTTCGCGTATGCTCGGTATTGCGATGGCTGGTGAAGCGGCCGTCCGGCGAGCGTAAGGTCCGGGCATAGTCGAACGGACGCCCGACTCTCGCAATGCGCCAAAGATCGAAC
>CAZVDW010000441.1:0-7001 GCA_964625645.1 uncultured Rhodospirillaceae bacterium | reverse complement strand
CGGCTCGGGTGCGAGCGGTGGCGCTGCGGCCTCCGGTATTGGCGCCGCCGCGATTTCCGGTCTTGGCGGCTCCGCGATCTCCGGAATCGGCGTTGCCACGACCTCAGGGGCCGGCGGGCTCGCGATCGCCAGCCTTGGCTGGGCGAGCGGCGCCGGCAGGGGCGTGATCTCGATCGACGGGTTGCCGATTTCGCGCGGCGTATCGTGGCTCGCCACGACAACCGCGAGGGTTTCGTCGGGCGAGCGCACGGTAATCGGCGGCGCCAGGGCTGGCGCGGAGCGTGCCATGGGAACGGCCCTGACAGGCCGCGCGGCGGCGACTTCCGGCGAGCGGCTCCATTTTGGTACCTGGCCGGCCGCGACCGGCTCCAGGGGGAGACGCGAGCCATTCGGGCCGCGGACCGTGACGGCAAAGCGCAGGCCGTCTGCGATTCCGTGCGGACCGGCCGGCGGCGGCTCGACCAGCGGTGGTCCGGCCAAGGCCGGCAAGGCACCGCTGTGCGGAACGGCATTGGCAGGCAATTCTGCTCCGGGCAGCGCTGATGCGCGCGCACCCTCGATAGGCGGCATGCTTGGCGGCACATCGGCCGCGCTGCGCGGTGCGGCGAGGTCGGCAACGGGTTCCACATCGCCGGAAAGAACCGGCTCCGGTTTCGTCGCCAGCTCTGGCTCCGGCTCTGGGGATGGCTCCGGCTCTGGCGCTGGCTCCGCCGTTGGGGCCGGGGATATCTCCGGCTCCGGCGCTGGCTCCGCGCTTGGGGCCGTGGACAGCTCTGGCTCTGGCTCCGGCGCCGGGCCGGGTTCGGCAAGGGCGACCGCGGTCGGGCTTGCGACCTCTACCGGCGGGATCTCGGCATTGGGCAGGAACGCGATGGCCGCCGCGACTGCCGCCGCGACGCCGACACCGGCAAGTGCCAGGGGCACAACCATGCGCCGCCGTCCGGAATCGGGCTTGGCGACGACGCGCTCGGCCAGCGGCGCCGGCCCATCCTGGGGCGCCGTCTCGCCCGCCCCCGGGCCGGCGCGGCCGCGCCTGTCCTGCTCGGATTTCTTGAGGGCGTTGAGGATATAGGACATGGCAAGGCCGCCGCAGCGTCAACGCAAGCTGGGCGCGCCGACCTGGTCGAGCGCCGAATTCAATTGAATCATGGTGCGCGGGCCGACGATGCCATCCACGGCCAGGCCGCGCCGGCGTTGGAAGGCCCGCACGCGCTCGGCCAGGGCGTTGTTGAAATAGGCGCCTTCGATAGTCGTTTCCCGGCCATCCAGGGCTGCCAGGCGTTGCCCCAGCCATTCTATGTCCGGGCCTTGCTGTCCGTATCGCATGGCACGCGTGAAGAGATCGGGTGCGCGCCAGAACAGCAGGAAATCGCCAGTCCAGCTTGGCGCCATCTCCGCCACCGTGGTTTCGATTTCGCGGCCGTCGATCTCGACCACCGCGTTGCCGTCACGCAAGGCAATCAGGGCCACGTGGCGGCGTTGGTTGCGCGGGCCCAGCAAGGTGATGATGGCCGGGCGGTCGGCGTAACGCAGGTCGCGCCAGGTGCCCTGACTTTGCAGGCAGCGCAGCTCGGCGGCGCGGGCGCGCCGGCATGGGGTGACGCCCTTGAGGGTGGCATAGTCGTACCGCCAGCGGCGGAAGACGGCGGCCAACGCCTGCTCCAGGCCGCCAATGGTTTCGTCCGAGGCCATGACCGTGGCGAAGTCGGGGACCGCGTCCTCCTCGGCCGTGGCGGGCAACTCGGGCTCGGGCTCCGGCGGCAGGCGCTCGGGCGGGGCCGCGAACTCGGGCAGCGGCAGCGGCAGGCCTAGCGCGGCCATCTCGACCGGGCGCGGCTCGACGAGGGGGGCAGGCTCGGTATCGCGCCGCTCTCCCGGGGCCGCCGCCAGCGGTATTGCGGCAGTCGCCGTCCGCAACGCCGCCACGGGCCCGCTACCTGTTTCCGCCGACAGGTTGGGCAAAAGCAAAGGCGGCTCGGACATCGGCATGACGGCGGCCATCCGCGCGCTATCGCCGGGTTCGTCATCGGCGGTGTGTTCGGCGAAGACCGGCGGCGGTGGTGGCGGCGATATCGTCAGCGCAATGTCGTCCGGCGCCGGCGCCACCTCCGGCGCCGGTCCGGCCGCCGTATCTATCACCTCCGGCGCCGTGGGCTCCGGCTCCTCGGCTGCTTCGGGAAGCAATCCCGGAATTTTCGGCAAAGGTGGCAAGGCCGGCAAGGCGGCCATGATGCGGTCCGTGAACGGCAATGCCGCGAGCCGCTCAGCAAGGCCGTTGCGGACCGGATCCGCCATCAGGGCAAGCGCGATGGCGCCGGCGGTGGCGGCAGCAAGCAGCCACGCTCGCCGGCTCGACTGTCGTTTCGGGCGTTTGCCCAGGACTTCGGATGCCGCCTGGCGGACCAGCGCCGTGTCGACCCGGCGCTGGTCCTCGGCATAGGCGCCCAACAGGCAGCGGTCGCACAATGTGTTGATCAGACGTGGCACGCCGCCGGATTGGCGGTAGATTTCGCGCAAGGCGCCGGCAGCGAAGATCGATTGCGTCGCACCGGCCACCGCGAGGCGATGCTTCACATAGGCCTCGGTCTCTCTTTGGCTCAACGGCTCGAGGTGATAGCGGGCGGTAATCCGTTGGTCGAGCTGGCGCAGCGACTTTCGCGCCAGCACATCGTTGAGCTCGGGCTGGCCGACCAGCACGATTTGCAGCAGCTTGCGCGTCGTGGTCTCGAGGTTGGTCAGAAGCCTGACCTGCTCGAGCACGGCCGGGCTCAGATTCTGCGCCTCGTCGATCATCAGCACCGGCTGGCGGCCCTGGGCGTGGGCATCCAGCAAATGGTTGTTGAGCTGGTCTACCAGTTCCTTGAGCGTCGGATTCTCGCGGTCGTAGGCGACGTGCAACTCGTCGCAAATGGTCGCCAGCAGCTCGGTCTCGTCGAGCCGCGGATTGAGCACGAAGGCAAGCTCGACCGTGTCCGGCAGTTCCTCGATGAGGCAGCGGCAGATGGTGGTCTTGCCGGTCCCGACCTCACCGCTCAGCAGCACGAAGCCGCCGCCCTCGCGGACCCCGAACAGGAGATGTGCCAGCGCCTCCTGATGGCGCTTGCTCATGTAGAGGTAGCGAGGGTCCGGGGAGATCGAGAACGGGTTCTCTTCGAAGCCGAAGTATTCCCAGTACATGCGACCGCCCTGCCCAGCGTGACCAGATCTCGAACTTGCTACGTGGTACCGGTGCGATCGGTCATGCCGTGACGGCGTTCTGGCGCCGTACGCCATGTTCACACGGCATCACCCCACCCGGACGGGCGAGTCTAGCACTTGCCGGCAAGCTTGCAAATACCGCCGTAAGAGCCTGAAAAAATGTCCCTGGCCGGGACCGGAGAGATCAGTCCTCAGCGACGTATATCTGATCGCGCCCATTTTCCTTGGCGTCGATCATGGCCTCGTTGGCGCGCCTGCCGAGCAACGTGGAAATCTCATCGGCCCGGCGTTCGGCAATACCGACCGAAAGCGTCAGGGTGCCGAACTCCTCACCCGTCTTCCTGTTCTTCATGGTTTTGCGCCCGAACGCCGCGCGTATGTTCTCCGCCACCCTGGCGGCGCCCTGTCTCGGCGTATCCGGCAACAGCACACCAAATTCCTCGCCGCCAATGCGGCCCACCGAATCCTGGCCCTTGATGCAATCCGAGATGGTCCGCGCCACCAGCCGCAGCACCTGGTCGCCGATACCGCGTCCATAGGCCTCGTTGAACTGATCGAAATGATCGAGATCGACCACGCACATGCTGAGCGGATGGCCGCTTTCGTCGGCTTCGCCTATCGCCTTTTGGATGCCAATGTCGAAGAATTTGAGGTTGCGAACGCCGGTCAGCGCGTCGGTCAGGGATTCTTCGCGCATATCCTTGAAACCGCGCTCGATATCGCTGATCTCGACGGCGGTGCTATCGAGTGCGTTGGCGAGCGAGGCGGCCTGTTCGCCGAGGGTCTTGCTGTCTTCGGAAACCGATTCCACCACGGATTTCACTTCATCGGTGATGCTCGTGATGTCTTCGGCCAGCGCACCGGCCTCCTTGCTGATGGCCTCGGTTTCCTCGATAAGCTGGTCGATCACCGACTTGATGCCGTCGGGCGCTTCGGTGCCGGAAAGCTTTTCCGCGTGAGTCTTGAGCCGTTGTTCGATCTGGCTGGTGTTTTCGGAGGCCGTCGTGACATATTCCTGGGCTCGGTTGAGCTCGCCGACGATACGCTCGCTCGCATCCTCGACCAGAAGCGACTCGCGGGTAACGCCGAAATATTTCTCGTGGATGTCGGCGCATATCCTGTCGGTGAATTCGTCACCCTTGGCGATGTGCTCGTCAATGGTGTTAGACACATCCGGGTATTGGCCCGAGGCGTAGGCGTACCAGACCGCAATATTATTGGGATTGGTCGGCACGCCATACTGGTCCATGTAGGCCAGGCCGGCGAAAACGCCTTCCGCGACAGCATCAGGATAATCGGAGTAATCCACCGTTTTACCCCCTCCAAGGGCGTCTCAAGCCAAACGCGACCAACCCGCATCCCACCATGGGGCCAGCCGTCGCACCAGCAGTTATATATATCCCACTTTCGCGTCGCCCAAGCCGTAGCAGCCGATTTCGCGAAACTTTGTGCGATTCGCGGCAGGTCTGCGCCCTGTTCGAGCCTTCAGCGCTCCTGGTGGAGCCAAATCAACAGGCCGAACAGTATCAGAATTACCAGAATCCCGAACGGGAAGAATATCAGCGTCATGATCGGGTCCATGCGGAGCATGACCTGAAAATACACCTGCACCGTGTGAAACCATTCCGAGACGATGCTATCGAAGCGGCCGTAGCGAGCGATGTCATACAGCATCCAGCCAATGGCCGTGCACAACAGCACGGCGCCGAGGAGCACCAGTTTCCAAACCAGATTAACGAAAAAGGCTTTCACCGTTTGCGCCTCAGTCTTGCAGCCTGTTCTGGCGCTATTGCCACGCAGCCAACAGCCACGCGCCAAGTCGTGAGTTGGTCAACTCTGTGTTCTCCGCGGTCCGTATCCGCCTGTTGCAGTTTCGGTCTGATGCCGTTCCTGTCAAGTCCGGTGCATTGGGAATACTTCAGCGCAGGGGGTGGCCCAAATGGCCTTCGAGCTCTGCGATGGCAACCTCGGGGTCGACAACCTTGATGGTGCGCATGCCCATGGCCCGGGCCGGCTTGAGGTTGATTCCCAGGTCGTCGAGGAAAACACTTTCCCGCGGCGTCACCTCGAGGCGCTCGCACGCCAGGCGATAGAATCGCGGATCGGGTTTGCGCAAACCCACGCGGCTGGATTCGATGACGTCGTCGAAAACCGCCATGACCTCGGCAATCTCGGCCTGCCGCGCGCTCTCCGGCCCGGCTCCGCGCACGTTGTTGGTCAGGCATGCCGTGCGGTAACGCCGAGCGACGGCCCGCAAGGCGGCGACCATGGCCGGGCGGATCTCGCCGTGCAACAGTCCCAACACGGCGCGGCCGTCGACGCGATGGCCAAGCGCTTCCGACTCCGCGGCAAAAGCGTCGCCGAAAGCATCGACGGCGATATCGCCGCGCTCGAGGCGCGCCCAGGCGTTGTCGTCGGGATTGGTGGCATTGACCTGGCGCAGGAAATCGCGAGGCAGGCCGTTGGCCGCCTCATAGCGATTGAAGGTCTCGAAAGGGCTCGACAGGATGACGCCGCCAAAATCCCAAAGCACCGCCCTGATCGCGGAAGCGGCCGTCATTGGCGCTGTTGGCGCCGCCAGCGGTCGATGGTCTCGATAATGAACTCCGGCGGCACGCGCTCCTCCGCCCAGGCTTCCGCGAACGGCGCGTCGCCGCTGCGCGGCAATTCCGTGCTCGACAACGTGTCGAAACGCAGGCGCATGGGAACCGTGACGCCTTCGCCGACGACCACGGCTTCCTGGCGGCGCAGCGCCGGCAGAACCGCCAGCAGGCCGAGGCCGTTCTCCGGCATTGCCGCGGCGACGAAATCCTGATCCTTGGTGTTGTTCATGCGCAGCGCGAACAGGGTGCCGCATTGCGAGACGACGCTGGCCGAAAGCTCAGACGGGCGCTGGCTGACCAGACACAGGGAAACGCCATATTTGCGGCCTTCCTTGGCGATCCGCGACAGCGCCAGCTTGGTCGAGGTGAAGCTTTGTGCCTTGTCGTCCTCGGGAATGTAGCGGTGCGCCTCCTCGCAAACCAGCAGCAGCGGCGGTGTGCGGGCGCGATCGGACCAGACGGCGAAATCGAACACCAGGCGCGAGATCACCGAGACCACCACATCGACGATTTCGGAGGGCACGCCCGAAAGGTCGACGATGCTGAGCGGCTTGCCTTCCACGGGGATACGCAGGAAGCGCGACAGCACCGCCGGCATGCTGTCGCGCACCAGCAGTCCCGAGAACATGAAGCCGAATCGCTTGTCGGCGTTGAGCTGCTCCAGGCGGCCAAGCAGGCGCAGGAAGGGCGCCGTGGTGTCCGCCTTGTCCAGCTTGCCCATATTGTCGTTGATGATGCGGATCAGCTCCGTCAGGCGGTAGGGCACCGGCGTGTCGGGCGTGAAATAGGTGGTGTCGGTGTCCCTGCTGGCGTAGCGCTTCTTTGCCTCCAGAATGGAGTCCTTGAGGATATTGACCTGGGATTGCTGGTCGGCTTCGTCGCCGGCCCGCACCATCACTGAGGCGATCTCGTCGATGGTCAGCAGCCAGCACGGTAGGGAGAGATTCTGCGGCTCCACCACCTCCGCCAGGTCCTCGAAGGCGCTGCGATACTCGTTGTGCGGATCAAGCAGCACGACATGGCCGGCCGGGTGGCTGGTGAGAATCTTGCGCAGGATCAGTGCCACGGAGCAGCTCTTGCCCGAGCCCGTGGTGCCGAGAATGGCAAAATGCTTCGCCAACAGGTCGTTGACCATGATGAAGGCCGGCGTAACCTGGTCCTGATGAATGGCGCCGACTTGCACATTGGAGGTTTCGGGTT
>CAZVDW010000440.1:0-2843 GCA_964625645.1 uncultured Rhodospirillaceae bacterium | reverse complement strand
GCAGTTCAGCGAAAGCACCTGGACCCTGCTCGGCCTGTCCCTGGCTGGCTGGAATGGCACCATCGCGCTGGTCCTCGGCGTGGTCTCGCTCGCGACGTTGTTGCGGTGGAGCCGCGACTGACGGACTTGGTCCCGGTATTCCCTGTCAATCGAAGCCGACATAGCGCACGAAGTCGTCGTTCGGCGCGCGCCTCGATATCACCTCGTTGGCGGCGAAGTCGTCGTTGGGGTAGCCCATGGCGATGCAGATCATGATGACCTGGTCGTCGGGGATATCGGCGTGCTCGCGGACCACGGCGGATTGCATGATGCCCTGGCCATTGATCACCGTGCCGAGGCCCTTCGACCAGGCGGCCAGGACCAGGCCGTAGGTCACGGCGCCGAGGTCGAAGTGGCTGATGGTGGCGGGCTCCAGGCACTTGTCGTAGGTCATGACGACGGAGACCGGGGCGTCGAACTGGCGGAAGCCGCGCATTACCCAGTCCTGGCGCCTTGCCGCGTCATGGCGGGCGATACCCATGGCCTCGAAAAGCTGCACGGCGATCTCTACCTGGCGCTTGCGGTGAATGCCTTCATAGCCGTCTCGCACCGGGATCTCGCGCTCGACCTTGGCGCCGGCCAACATGCGCTCGCTGTTGCCCCGGCGGATGCGCTCGAGCGGCTCGCCCGTCACCACGTGGAAATGCCAGGGCTGGGTGTTCATCGACGACGGCGCGCGCTTGGCGATGTCGATAACCTCCTCGATCACCGCTTTCGGCACCGGGTCGGGCTTGTAGCCGCGAATGCTGTGCCGCTCGCGCACCAGGGTCTCGAAGTCCATGCCGTCGTCTCCGCCGTTGCCGTTCGGCGTAAGACATAAGGCAAATCGCGCCGCGCGCACAATGCTATGGTGCCTCCAAGGCTTATCGGGAGGTTTGGCATGGCAGAAATATCCGACGGCGTTACCGTGGTCGATCATCCCCTGGTGCGGCACAAACTGGGCCTGGCGCGGGACACGCGGACGCCAAGCGCCGAGTTCCGCCGCCTGCTGCGGGAGATATCCTTGCTGCTGGCCTATGAGGCGACACGCGACTTGCCGGTCGAGGAAACCCAGGTCGAGACACCGCTCGCCCGCGCCGGTGCTTTTAAGCTGGCCGGCAGGCAGCCCTGCCTGGTGTCGATCCTGCGCGCCGGCACCGGCTTTCTCGACGGCATGCTCGACCTGATGCCCTCGGCGCGGGTCGGTCATATCGGGCTCTACCGCGACCACGAGACCCTCGAGGCCGTGGAATATTACTGCAAGCTGCCCGAGGACATCGAGGAGCGCAAGGTCATCGTCGTCGATCCCATGCTGGCGACGGGCAACACGGCGGTGGCGGCGGTCGACCGTATCAAACGCCGCGGTGCCAGGACCATCACCTTCGTCTGCCTGCTGACCGTGCCCGAGGGCGTCGGGGTCTTCCGCGCGGCTCATCCGGACGTGCCCATCGTCGCTGCCGCCATGGACGATCACCTCGACGAGCGCGGCTACATCATCCCCGGCATCGGCGATGCGGGAGACCGCCTTTTCGGCACCAAATAGGCCGAGATGACACCTGCGCGGGCATAGTGCAAATGCATCATGCGCATACCCACAAGTCATGTATGGTCTTGGCTGACTGCGCCCTCGGAGAGGACATTCCACCATGGCTGATGCAGAGACCGGCGCCATCGGAACCCTGAGCGACGTAGACGGGCCCGTGACCGTGATTCGCGCCGACGGCAGCGAAGTGGAAGCGCAATCCGGCACGGAGATCTTCCCCGGCGACACGGTGATCACGGGCGATGGCGGCGCCGCCTTCGTCACGCTGGCGGATGGCAGCGAGCTGCGCCTCGACGAATTCGGCGAGATGGTCGTCGAAGGAGCCGGCGCCGTGACCGTCATCCAGGGCGCCTTCGTGGTGATCGCCGGCATGGTCGAGGGCGAGCCCAGCGTCATCGTGGTGCAGACGCCGAGCGCGGTGGTCACGGTCGATGGCGCCACCCTGGTCGGCCTGGCCCGGCCCGAGGGCGAAGAAAGCGCCTTCACGCTTCTGCCCAACCCGGACGGCAGCCTCGGCCTGGTCGAGGTGGCGACCGATGCTGGCAGTCAGCTCCTATTGCAGCCTTTCCAGACCACGACGACGCTGGCACTGGCCGAAGCGCCGGGTCCGGTGGTGGTGGTGGCCGACGCGGATTTCACCACGCTCTATGCCGATGCGCTTGGCGTGCTCGGCGATCTGGCGGTGGAGACCGCAGGCGGTGATGCGTCGTCGAGTGAGGGACCGTCGGGCCCCATCACCGAGCCTGTCGTGCTCGATGTCGCGGCCCTCGAGGCCGAGCGCGAGGATCTATTCAGCACCCTATTCGAGAATACCGGTGGGCGGTTGTCTGCCGCCCCGGGCGTTGGGGCGCAGCGCTATGAGGATTCCCCCATCTCGCGCGAGGGCGGGGGCGAAAGTGAGCCCGAGGATCCCGGCGCACGCAGCTTCGTCTCCGAGGACGAGACCGAATCCAACGCGGTGCTGCCGGTATTCCAAACCGACAATGTGTTCTTCAGCGACCTCGCCGCGCCCTTCGATACCCTGTTCGGCGATCTCGGCGCCAGCAACGTGCCGAGCCCTGGTAACGACATCTTCAATGGCGACTGGGGCGGCAATTATGTGGTCTTGGGCGATGGCAACGATATCGCCTTCGGCAACGGCGGCGGCGATCAGATTTTTGGCGATGGCGGCAACGATTTCCTGTTCGGCGATAGCGTCACCATCGACGATGATGGCCGTTACATGGTCGATCCGACCGATGCCGGCAACGACTCGATCGAAGGCGGCCTGGGCAACGACTAT
>CAZVDW010000439.1:0-2028 GCA_964625645.1 uncultured Rhodospirillaceae bacterium | reverse complement strand
GTCTTCGCGCTCTGCGGCGGCCACATCATGCCGCTCTGGATGCGCCTCGACCACGAAGGCATCGCCATTATCGACGTCCGCGACGAGCGCGCGGCGGTGCATATGGCCCAGGCCCATGCCGAGCTCACCGGCGAAGTCGGCGTAGCGCTGGCCACCGCCGGGCCGGGGCTGACCAATGCCATGACCGGCATCGCCAACGCCCATGTCTCGCGCGCGCCGATCCTCGTGCTCTCGGGCGTCGCACCGCGCCCGCAGGAGAACCGCGGCGCCCTGCAGGACCTCGACCAGCCGGCGCTGCTGCGCGCGATCACGCGCTATGCGCGCACCGTGCGCGAGCCGGCGCTGGTGCCGGCCGAGCTCGACGAGGCCTGGGCGCGGGCGCTCGGCGAAGGCGGCGAGCCCGGCCCCGCCTTTCTCGACTTTCCCACCGACACCCTGCGGGCGCCGATCCCCGCCGCCTTGCAGCTCGACGAGCACATCGCCGCCAAGCCCCGCGCCGAGACCTATCCCGATCCCGATGCCGTGGCCCGTGCCACCGACCTGTTGTGGTCGGCGCGCCGGCCGCTGGTGGTCTCGGGCCGTGGCGCGCGCAATGCCGGGCCGGAGCTGGTGCGTCTGCTCGACCGCCTCGGTGCCGCCTATCTCGACAGCGGCGAGAGCCGTGGCCTGGTGCCCGACGATCACCCGTGCGCCGTCAGCGCCATGCGCGGGCGCGTCATGGCCGATTGCGACCTCGTGGTGACCGTCGGCAAGCGCCTGGATTTCCAGCTTGCCTACGGCTCGCCGGCCATCTTCGGCGAGGCCAAATTCCTGCGCCTCGCCGATGTCGCCGGCGAGCTGCGCGACAACCGCCGCGGCGAGGTCGAGGTTCTCGCCAGCCCGGCCAGAACCCTCGCGGCGATGCTCGAGGCCGCCGGCAACCGCGATGCCGCCGTCGATACGGACTGGATCGCCGGCCTGCGCGCGGGCCATGCCGAGCGCGCCGCCAAGCTGTCCAACACCATGGCGGATATCGCGCCGGGCGCCGACGGCCGCCTGCATCCCCTGCGCCTGCTCGGCGCCTTGCAGGACCAGCTCGACGACGACAGCATCGCGATCGTCGACGGCGGCGACTTCCTCAGCTTCGCGCGCGTCGCATTATCGGCGCCGGCCATGCTCGACCCCGGGCCTTTCGGCTGCATCGGCATCGGCGTGCCCTACGGCATTGCCGCCGCGCTGGAATATCCCGCGCGCAAAGTCCTCGTCGCCAGCGGCGACGGCGCCTTCGGCTTCAACGCCATGGAGATCGACACGGCGGTTCGCCACAAGGCGCCCGTGGTCATCGCCGTCGCCAATAACGGCGCCTGGCAGATCGAGGTGCACGACCAGACCGTCACCCACGGCAAGGTGGTGGGAACGCGCCTGCAATTCTCCGACCACGCCGCCATGGCACGCGCCTTCGGCATGCATGGCGAGCGCGTCGAGAAGGCCGAGGACCTGCCCGGCGCCATCACCCGCGCCTTCGCCAACGCCCCCGCCCTGCTCGACGTGGTGGTGACCCCGGAAGCGATATCGTCCGACGCCAAGGCGGGCCTCGCCTGGGTGCCCGACCTGCAAGCGCTGGCGGCCTGGGACGACAGGGAGCGCGCCTGGCGGCAGGGTTGATATCCACCTGCGCAACAATAAATTGGGTGACAGTCACCCAATTATTAGTGGCATAACGAACCTGTTACTCCCCATAAAATTGGGTGACAGTCACCCAACTAAAGATAGCAATAATGATGCCGTTAATGCGGTAAAAGTTGATATGCGGATATATCGGGATGCCTTACTCAAATAGTGAATATGGGCGCTGCGCTTGCCAAGCTCCCACTCTCTCGCTGCCGCATCGGGACGGCAAGAGGGCATGCGGGAGGGAGGCTAAAGTTGGGTGACAGTCACCCAATTATTAGTGGCATAACGTGAGCGATCTTACTCTTAACGTTGGGTGACAGTCACCTGGCTCGGCGACTTAACATGGAGCGGCGGAGTCAGGTCTTTCATTTTAGC
>CAZVDW010000438.1:0-4189 GCA_964625645.1 uncultured Rhodospirillaceae bacterium | reverse complement strand
GCGAGATCCTGCTCACCTCGATGGACCGCGACGGCACCCGCGTGGGCTTCGATCTGCCGCTGACCCGCGCCATCGCCGACGCCGTGCCCGTGCCGACCATCGCCTCGGGCGGCGTCGGCACCCTCGACCACCTGGTCGAAGGTGTCACCCAAGGCCACGCCAGCGCCGTGTTGGCGGCGTCGATCTTCCACTTCGGCGAACACACGATAGCCGAGGCGAAAGCCCACATGGCCAAGGGCGGCGTGGCGGTACGGGAGGTGTGAGGGGCAATACCAACGGGGACAGTTTTATAAAACTGTCCCCTCCAGATTCGCCGGATATGCGCATGGCGCGGGCCGCGCTCTGCTAACGTAATCGACAGCTTCACGACGGGGGAACAGCCATGCCGCAAGAGACACTGACGCCGGACGATCAAGTCGCCAGGATCTTCGAATGGCGGCGCGGTTTCAATGCCATGCATCTGATCGATATCGGCGTCCGCCTGGGGCTGTTCGCGGCCATCGCGGCCGAGCCGGGCAGCTCGTCCGAGGCGTTGGCCGAGCGGCTCAAGCTGCACGCGCCTTATGTCGAGACCTGGTGCGTCACGGCCTATTCCTTCGCCCTGTTGGAGGCCGACGACGAGGATCGCGCCTGGCGCCTGGCGCCGCATATGGACCAGATCCTCGCCAAGCCGGGGCATCCGCGCTATCTCGGCGCCTTCGTGCGGCTCGGCACCGACCATGCCACCGAGGACCACCGTTTCTGCCGCGAGGCCTTCCGCGACGGCGCGAGCGTGCCTTTCCAGGGCCGCAGCGAGGCTTTCGCCACGGCCGTTGCCGACGCGACGACCGGCCTGCAGGTGCTCAGCGCGCGCAAGCTGCTGCCCGAGCTCGACGGCCTCGCCGAGCGCCTCGACGGCGGCGGCAGCGTGCTCGAGGTTGGCTGTGGTGCGGGCCGCCATCTGTTGCAGATCACCAAGGCCTTTCCGCAAGCCAAATGCGTCGGCGTCGATATCGACCCCACCGGCATGAAGGCCGCGCGCGAGGCCATCGCGAAAGCCGGTGTGAACGACCGCGTTGCACTCATCGAAGGCGATGTCGCGAGCGCCGTGGCGGCAGGCTCGGCCGACGCCGTGGTCATGGTCGAGGTGCTGCACGAGATCGGCCAGGGCATCCGCCAGAGCGTCATCGACGCCTGCCACCGCGCGCTCAAGCCCGGCGGCTGGCTGCTGATCATCGACGAGACCTATCCGACCACACTCGTGGAAGCCCGCGAGAAGGACTTCTTGTTCCCCGTGCAGACCGGCTTCGAGGAGCTCACCTGGGGCAACATCGTGCCCACCCGCGAGGAACAGGAGACGCTGCTGCGCGGCGCCGGCTTCACGGCCGACATCCAACGCAGCATCATCGGCGAAGGCTTCACCGTGCTGGCAGCGCGGAAATAGGCCGCGCGGCCCGTCAGCCGTCACGCCGCCCGCGGGCTCCGGCACCTCGGCCATGGCCTGGCTTTCGGCGACCAGCGTCGGATATTGCAAGCCACCCGGCAGCGTCGCCAGCCTGGGCCTGTGTGGCCGGCGAGCGCGGCCGCTCAGTCGAGATAGGGCGCCAGCGCGGCCTCGGGCAGGAGCTGGGAGAGAACGCCGTGGATGGCCTCGGCATTGGCCGTGACTTCGGCCTCGCGCGTAGCGAGCTCGTCTGCCGCGGTGGCCAGCCATTGCTCCTGCTCGGCGGCGCTCAGGGGAACGGACTCCCTCGGCGGCGGGATGCCATTTTGCGGCTCCTCCAGGGCGACACTGTTGAAGGCCACGCCGTGTCGGATGCCGGTCAGCACCTTGTCGCGCAGCGCCGCATTGTGGCTGGCATAGGTCGCGGCGAGCGAAGACGCGGATGCCATATTGCGGGCCAGCTCGGCGATCATGCCGCGGCGCCCCGAGGTGCCCGGAGCCTGAAACGTGAAGTCCGTGTCGGCGACACGATAGGCCATGCCGTCGCCGGTGCTTAAGACCAGATCCGCGATAGCGACCGGGACAATGCCGTTCGCGGTGTGCCTGTCGTTGCGCTTGCCTCCCGTGAAACGGCGGAACAACATGCCAAGCTGATCCAGCGTGACGCCGCCATCGGTCAGGCTGAGATGGAGGTGCACGCCCCACGGCTCGTCCGCCGGATTGGCGGTGGCGTTCACGATCAGCCCGAAGACGTCTGTCGCCGGCGGAGACAGCAGCACGGACAGCCGGAACATCCGCGCCCCCTGCCAATCCGCGGTCCGGCCGTTCGGCGAGGCACAGGCCTCGGCGCTCACGTCCGGGCTGCACCAGGTCTCGGTGAGGAAATTTCCGCCTTGCCAGAGCGGCGGATGATGCCAGCCCTCGGCCTGCCCCACGAAATGCGCGCGCGAAGCCCGGTAGGTGGTCTCGAGGTCCGGGTCGGCGAAGCGCAATTCGTCGAGGGATATCTCGGTGGCGCCGGGCTGGCGGAAGCTGTCGCGCATGGCGAAACCGACAGCCAGCGCCACGACGACGAGAACCAAGAGCGGCCTTCCGTAACGTCTCATGACTGTCGCCCCACCCGTTGTCCGGCACCCACGCAGGGTAGCACCGTTCAGGTCGCCAGCCGAGACCCGCTCTCTTGGCAGGTCCTGGAGACCATCTGCACGACGCGGCGGCAGGCGGCGGCGCGTTGGCGGTCGCCGGCCCGGGCGGCGCATTCGGCCCAGCGCGCAGCGACCAGCGGAGCGTCCGGTCCATGCACCTGCAACAGCTTTTGTGCAATGCAATCAACGTCTATCGCCGGAATCGTATTTTGCTTGCAAAGGCCAGTGTACATGCGCCATTCTCGCTTTATTGCAGTGCAGCAAGACGGACTCATACCGGGCTCCTGCAAAGCCCGCTGTGAGGTTGTTAACACCACTCACCCTATATGCTGGGTTTGCCATCTCCCTTTCTTCGCCTGACCAAGGATTCCCTTCATGACCAGCGATACCCTGCGCAGCCGGCGTTGGCTGGCGGCCCAGACCATGCGCGGCGCCAACCAGCGGGCGCGCATCCGCCAGCTCGGCTTCGGGCCCGAGGACTTCGCCGACAAGCCGGTCATCGCCATCCTCAATACCTGGAGCGAGATGAACACCTGCCACGGCCATTTCCGCGAGCGTGCCGAGGATGTCAGGCGCGGCGTGCACCAGGCCGGCGGCTTTCCGGTCGAGCTGCCGGCGGTCTCCCTCGGCGAGATCATGATGAAGCCGACCACCATGCTCTACCGCAACATGCTGGCCATGGAGGCCGAGGAGCTGCTGCGCTGCCACCCCATCGACGGCGTGGTGCTGATGGGCGGCTGCGACAAGACCACCCCGGCATTGCTGATGGCGGCGGCGAGCATGGACATCCCGGCCATCTTTCTGCCTGCCGGGCCGATGCTGCGCGGCTATTGGCGCGGCGAGACGCTGGGCTCCGGCACCGACATGTGGAAGTACTGGGCCGAGCTGCGCGCCGGCACCATCTCGGATGACGACTGGAGCGAGATCGAGGCCGGCTTCGGGCGCAGCCACGGCCATTGCATGACCATGGGCACCGCCTCGACCATGACCTCGCTGGCCGAAGCCCTCGGCATGACCCTGCCCGGCGCGGCCTCGATCCCGGCCGTGGATTCGGGGCATGCGCGCATGGCGGCGGCCTGCGGGCGCACCATCGTCGACATGATCCGCGACGATGTGCGGCCGTCGAAGATCCTCAGCGAGCGCGCCTTCAGGAACGCCTTGCGCGTCGACATGGCGCTCGGCGGCTCGACCAACGCGGCGGTGCACATGGTGGCGTTGGCGGGTCGCGCCGGTGTCGAGCTGCCCTTGGAAGCCTTCGACGAGGCGGCGGCAATGGCACCGCTGCTCGCCAATATCCGTCCCGCCGGCCAATACCTCATGGAGGACTTCTATTATGCCGGCGGCCTGCGGGCGCTGCTCGGCGAGATGAAAAGCCTGCTCGATCTCGATGCACCCACGGTCAACGGCAGGAGCCTCGGCGAAAACCTGGAGGGCGCCGAGGTGCACGATGCCGACGTCATCCGCGGCCTCGACAATCCGGTGCGCCGGGAGCCGACCCTGGCCATCCTGCGCGGCAATCTGGCGCCGGGCGGGGCGGTCATCAAGCCCGTCGCCGCCGATCCGAAGCTGCTCCAGCACAGCGGCCCGGCCGTGGTGTTCGAGGACTACAACGACATGGAGG
>CAZVDW010000437.1:0-2565 GCA_964625645.1 uncultured Rhodospirillaceae bacterium | reverse complement strand
AAGCGAAAGCGAAGCGGCGAACTGAGCCTCAGCTCGCGGCTGTGGTCACGCGGGGTAGGTCGAGGGCATCGAGGATGCCGTCGACCACCACGCCGACCACCATCGCGATGCGCTCGGGTGTGTACTCGTCCCAACCGAGATTGCGCAGGATCACGGGCCTGTTGCGGTGAAAGATCAGGCACTCGCCGATCAGCGCATTGGTCAGGATGATGGTCTCGGCATCGCCAGGGCTGCGGCGGCTGGTGGCGGTGACCAAGCTGCCGAAGCTTTGATTGAGCGGTTTGAATATGCCCTCGTAGAGGGTGTCGAAGGCGGCGGTCGGGTGGTCGATCTCGCGCATGATCAGATGCCGGGTCCAATTCTGCGGCCCCAGCCCGAGCAGGCCGCCAAGCACCGCGCGCACGAAGGCGGCGGCGGCGGCGGCGAGCGCTTCCCTGTCCTCGCCGGCACTGGCGAGGTCGTCGCGCAAACGCTCCTCGGCACCGCCGACCAGGGTTTGGATGCTGGTCACCGTGTGCTCGATGGTGGCCCGGTAGAGCCCTTCCTTGCCGCCGAAGTAATAGCCGATGGCGGAAAGATTGACGCCGGCCGCTTTGCTCAAGGCGCGCGTCGATACGGCGTCGAGCCCGGAATCGGAGAAAAGAATGCCGCCTACGTGCAACAGGCGCTCACGCGAGCTTGAAGGATCCTCGCAGAGGCTCTCGATCAGCGCCTGTGTCAGCTCGCCCATGGGCTTTCTGGTCCCGTCCGTGGCAGTGCCGCCGCGGTGGCCCGTCACCGAGGCCGCGGCAGCGTGCCATTCTAACGGCGAATTTCGCGCCGGCCAGGGGCTGGTTTTTTCGATCCGATGCGCCATATACCCGCGTGACAGGATGGCGCCGTGCGGGCGCCGTCGCTATATTCGGCCGCGGCAAGGTATCCATTGAAAGCGCTCAATCCCATTCTGCTCTCGGGCAAGGAAGTCCTACCGCTTGTCGAGGGCGGCAAAGGTGTCGCCATCAGCAACGGTGCAAGCTCGGGTGCCTGGGCGGCGGCTGGCGGTGTCGGCACGTTTTCCGGCGTTAACGCGGACAGCACCGACGAAGACGGCAATCTCATTCCGGTGGTCTTTCATGGCCGCACGCGCAAGGCCCGCCACGAAGAGCTTGTGGCGAACGGTATTCGCGGCGGTATCGAGCAGGCACGCGCCGCGCACGAGGTCTCCAACGGCCACGGCAGGCTGCACGTCAACGTGCTGTGGGAGATGGGCGGCTCGGAGCGGGTGCTGGAAGGCATACTCGAGGGTACCAAGGGTCTGGTCCATGGCGTCACCTGCGGCGCCGGCATGCCTTACCGCATCGCCGAGATCGCGGCCCGCCACGGCGTCCATTACTATCCCATCATCTCCTCGGCGCGGGCCTTCCGGGCATTGTGGAAGCGCGCCTACCACAAATATGCCGCAGGGCTCGGCGGCGTGGTCTATGAGGACCCCTGGCTGGCCGGCGGCCATAACGGGCTGTCGAACAGCGAGGACCCGCTCGAGCCCCAGGATCCCTATCCGCGCGCCCATGCCTTGCGCGAGATCATGCGCGAATTCGGTCTCGGCAACACACCCATCTTCATGGCCGGCGGGGTTTGGTATTTGCGCGATTGGGAGGACTGGATCGACAATCCCGAGCTCGGTCCGATCGCCTTCCAGTTCGGCTCCAGGGCGCTGCTCACTGTCGAGAGCCCGATCTCGGAGCAGTGGAAGGAGCGCTTACGCACCCTCGAGCCAGGCTCCGTGACCCTCAATCACTTCAGCCCCACCGGGTTTTGGTCGTCGGCTGTCAGCAACGACTTCCTCTACGAGTTGGCGGAGCGCGCCGAGCGCCAGGTCGCCTATACCAACGAGCCGGTCGGAGAGCACAACACCGAGTTCGGTATCGGCCCGCGCAAGCGCGCGGTGTATCTGACCGAGCCGGACAGCGTCAGTGCTAAGGCCTGGGTGGCCGGGGGCTTCAGCGAAGCGCTGCGCACACCGGACAGCACGCTGGTTTTCGTCTCGCCGGAGAAGGCCACCGAAATTCGCACCGACCAGGTCGATTGCATGGGCTGCCTCAGTGCCTGCAATTTCAGCAACTGGTCGCAGAACGGTCGCAACTCCACTGGCCGCAAGGCCGATCCGCGCAGCTTCTGCATCCAAAAGACGTTGCAGGCGATCGCCCATGGCGGCGATGTCGAGAATCAGCTGATGTTCGCCGGCCATGGCGCCTATCGGTTCGGCAACGACCCCTTTTATTCGAACGGCTTCACGCCCACGGTCGGGCAGCTGGTCGAACGCATTATCACGGGCGATTGACGACCGTGATTGAAGTTTGGCCGCGCGCGCTCTAATTTGAGTATAGGCGGGCCTTTTGTAGGAACGAGCGCAAATGACTGTGATGAAGGATATGGCCGAGGCGGCGACCCTTTTGCGGTCTGTCGGATTGCGCCCGACCCGGCAGCGCCAGGCCTTGGCGCATTTGATGCTTGCCGGCGGGCCGCGGCATTTCAGCGCCGAGCAGCTGCATGACGATGCGCGTATGGCCAATGTTGGTGTATCGC
>CAZVDW010000436.1:0-1859 GCA_964625645.1 uncultured Rhodospirillaceae bacterium | reverse complement strand
TGTCGCAAACGACTCACTAACGATTTGCGTGACTCGATTATGGCCAGACGTCACGCTCGCCGTGCTTTCCGGAGACCGGCACAATCGCCCCATGAGTCGTGCCGATGCGCCGATGCCACGTTGCCGACGCGGCCGGACTGGCCGCCGGCTGCCGGCCTTGGCCCTCGGCGCGCAGGGCGCTGCCGACATAGACCTGCTTCTCGGCTTCCGAGACCAGCACGCCCGAGAAGGGCCGCGCCCAGCGCTCGCCGAGGCGCTCCCAGGCCGGCGCTAGGCGCAGCAGCGTGCGCCGCCGGCTGGGCGGCACATAGAGCGCCGGCGCATTGCGGATCGGCAGGAAGAGATTGTCCGTCAGCACGCGGTCGAGCTGGGGCTGGCTGTAGGGCCGGCCGGTGCCGAAGGGCGTGCGCTCGAAGCGCGCCCACAGCCCGCGCCGGTTCGGCACCACCAGCAACAGCCGCCCGCCGCCGGCCAGCACGCGCCAGACCTCGCGCAGCAAACGCCGCAGGTCTTCCGAATGCTCGAGGCCATGGATCAGCAGGATACGGTCGATCGAGGCATCGGGCAGCGGCAGGGTCGCCTCCTCGCACAAGCCCACCAGCCCCGGCTCGCCAGGCGGCCACGGCGACACCCCCTGACGCTCCGGCATCAGCGCGATCGCCCGCTCGGCCTCCTCCATGAAGGGCCGCAGATAGGGCGTGCCATAGCCCAGCGCCAGCACCCGCTGGCCCCTGACGTCTGGCCACAGCCCCCGCAGCCGCCGCCGGATCAGCCGCTGCGCCATGCGCCCCAGCGGCGAGCCGTAAAACTGCCTGAGCTCGGAAACGTCATGCCACATGGGGGGCAGAGTAGAGCGGGAACGCGGCTTGTGGAACCGGCTTGCATATTACGATGCAGCGAAGCGGCCCTCGCCGTCGGGCTGCAGCTGCCCCAAGGCGACCAAAGCCGACACGACCTCCCGCAGGCGCTTCTTGCGCGCGCCGCGGAATAGCGCGCCGATTTCCTCCAGCGACAGCGCTTCCGCCTCGGCTGCGAGATGCGCGCGAACCGCCTGCACCTGTTCGGGCAGCGTCCTGGGCCATGGTGTCTTCTTGGCCGCGGCCTGGGCAGGCTTCGCAGCAGTCTCCGGCAGACCAAGCTCGCCGGTAACGGCCGCTGCCTCGTCCGGTGCCTGAAACTCCGGCCGCAGCCAGCGAATCTTGCCGCGCTTCTCTTCCTCCGCCCGCTCGCGGTTCAAGGCCACCAGGCGCTGCAATATCTCTTCGTCCGAGAGGTCGGTCGGCCAGCCATAGGCCTCGAACACGGCGACATCGAGGTCGTCGTGAATCTGCTTCAACACCGAGACCAGGCCCTTTTCGTGAATGGCCTTTTCCTTCTCGCTTAGCACTTCGCCGGCCCGCAGCTTTTCCAGCACATTGTACATCCCCGTCATGGTCAAGCCCGGATGCGCCGCCTGCCGCGCCTTACGGTGCGCATCCAGCTGCTCGCCAAGGTCGCGAATGCGGGCTTTGAGGCCGTCGGATGGATCGGGGAAGGGGAAGGGGTCGAAACATGTAGACTTATTGTAGACGGGATCATTGCCCACTCCCAAGCGGCCGCCAGACCTGAGCGCCCAAACGACATGTATACGAGATGACAAGACTCCGAGAAAGGAAGCATCGTCTAGAGCGTGTCGTGACTAATCGGATTCAGGATTCCCAAGAGTGTTGATCTGTGATCCCCTGCGTATGGCAGCGGATATTGGGGGTCAGCGATGGGAAAGCCACATCCTATAGAGTTGCGAGAGCGTGTTGTTGCCTTTGTCGATGATGGGCATGGGCACCGAGAAGCGGCGCGTCACTTCCGGGTTTCGCCGAAAT
>CAZVDW010000435.1:0-3846 GCA_964625645.1 uncultured Rhodospirillaceae bacterium | reverse complement strand
TAGGGGCAGCCGCCGAGCCCGCCGAGGCTCGAATCGATGACCGCGACGCCGCACTCGAGCACGGCGGCGAGATTGGCCAGGGCCTGGCCGTAGGTGTCGTGGAAATGCGCCGCCAGGCGGCCGGCGGGAACTTGCTCGGCTACGGTTTCTACCAGGGCCCTGGCTTGCAAGGGCGTGCCGAAGCCGACCGTGTCGCCGAGCGAGATCTCGTGGCAGCCCATGGCATCGAGTGCCTTGGCCAGGCCGGCCACCACCGCCGGCTCGATATCGCCCTCATAGGGGCAGCCGAGGGCGCAGGAAATGTAGCCGCGGGCGCGGATGCCATCGGCCTTGGCGGCGGCAACGATGGGCTCGGCGCGGGTCAGGCTTTCGGCGATCGTGCAATTGGTGTTCTTATGCGAGAAGGTCTCGGAGGCGGCGCTGAAGACGCAGACCGTGTCGGCGCCCGCGGCGCGCGCATCCTCGTAGCCGCGCATGTTGGGGGTGAGCACCGGATAGCTGACGCCGTCCCGCCGTGCGATGCCTGCCATGACCTGCGCATTGTCGGCCATGCGCGGCACCCATTTCGGCGAGACGAAGCTGGTCGATTCGACGGCGCTCAGGCCGCAGGCTGTAAGCCGGTCGATGAGCGCGACCTTTGTGGCGGTCGTCACCTCGCCGGGCTCGTTCTGCAGGCCATCGCGCGGCCCGACCTCGAACAGGCGCACGCTTTTCGGCAGCGCCATGGCTCAGCTGGCCTCGTCGGCGACGAAATCGACCAGCACCTCGCCCTCGCTGACCCAATCGCCGAGGGCGAACTTGAAGCGCTCCACATGGCCGGCGGCGGGCGCGGCGATGGTGTGCTCCATCTTCATCGCTTCCAATATCATCAAAGGCGCGCCGCGCTCGACCCTGGCGCCGTCATCGGCCAGCACGCGCACGATGCGCCCGGGCATGGGCGCGGTCAGCCGTCCGCTGTCCGCTTCATCGGCCGCGGCAACGGCAAGAGGATCGTCCAGGCCGAGATGCCAGGTCGATTCCTGAACGCTCACGGTAATTTGCTCGCCGCCCCGCGGCAGAGACTCGCGAAATGTCATGGCGTTGACGGCGATGCCCGCGACCGTGGCCCGCAAGCGGCCATCCTCGCCCAGGGTGCCATCGGCTTCGATCTCGCCGTCGGGCAGATCCAGCCAAAGCGGGCTCGGCCCGCCCCGCACACCGATCTCGACCGGGGCGCCGTTGTCGATCACGGTAATGGTGTCGTGGGCATCATCGTTGAGGCGCCAGCCATCGGCCGTGCCCCAGGGCGAATGGGGGTCGCTCGATTTCGCGTTGGCCGACGCGGCAGCCTGGCGCCGTTCCAGAAGCACGCTGAGCGCCGCCAATGCCAGCGCCAAAGCAGGCGCCGGGGCAGGCGCCGGCAAGAGGTCTGCGCCGTGGCGCTCGATGAAGCCGGTGTCGACCTCGTTCATGCCGTAAGCCGGATGGCGCAGGATCGCGCCGAGAAAGGCGAGATTGGTCGTGGTGCCGCCGATCTGCGTCGCCGACAGTGCCGCGGACAGCGCGCGCACCGCCTCGGCCCGGTCGCGCCCCCATGAGATGAGCTTGGCAATCATCGGGTCGTAGTGGGGACTGATGCTGTCGCCCTCGACCACGCCGCAATCCACGCGCGCGGAGACGCGTGCGCCGGCTGGAGTGCTGCCCGGCTCCACCGGCAGGCGCAGACGCGACAAGGTGCCGGTGACAGGCAGGAAGTCGCGCTCCGGATCCTCCGCATAGAGGCGCACTTCGACGGCGTGGCCGTAGAGCGGGATCGACTCCTGCGGCAGCGGCAGCGCTTCGCCCGCGGCGACCCTGAGCTGCCATTCGACCAGATCCAGCCCGGTGATCATCTCTGTCACCGGATGCTCGACCTGCAGGCGCGTGTTCATCTCCAGGAAATAATAGGTGCCCTCGGGATCGACGATGAACTCCACCGTGCCGGCGCCGACATAGCCGATGGCCTGGGCGGCGGCGACCGCGGTTGCGCCAAGCTCGGCCCGCAGGTCCGGCGAGACCGCCGGGGAGGGTGCTTCCTCGATCACTTTCTGGTGGCGCCGCTGCACCGAGCAGTCGCGCTCGTACATATGTACGGCGTTGCCGCGCGTGTCGGTGAACACCTGCACTTCAATATGGCGCGGGCGGACGACCAGCTTTTCAATGAGCACCCGGTCGTCGCCGAAAGCCGACTTCGCCTCGCGCCGCGCCGCGGCGATGGCTTCGGCCAGGTCGAGCTCGCGCTCGGCGATGCGGATGCCACGGCCGCCGCCGCCGGCCACCGCCTTGACCATGACCGGAAAGCCGATCAGCCGGGCCTGGGTGGTCATGACCTTGAGGTCGAGATTGTCGTCGTGATAGCCGGGCACTATGGGCACCTCGGCTTCTTCCATGATGCGCCGTGCCTGGTCCTTGGCGCCCATGGCGCGGATGGCGTCCGCCGGCGGCCCGACGAAAGCGACATCGGCCGCCGCGCAGGCTTCCGCCAGTGCCGGGTTCTCCGACAGGAAGCCGTAGCCGGGATGAACCGCCTGGGCCCCCGAATGCCGCGCCACGTCGACGATGGCCTCGATGCGCAAATAGCTGTCCGCCGCCGCCGCGCCGCCGATGGGGTAGGCCTCGTCGGCCAGGCGCACATGCAGCGCGTCGGCGTCGGCCTCCGAATAGACCGCGACCGTGCGCACCCCCAGCCGCCGTGCGGTATCGATGATGCGGCAAGCGATCTCGCCGCGATTGGCTATCAGAATCCTATCGAACACCGTCTTTTCCCACCCGTCGCATTATGCCTATCGCCGCCGCTTGTGCTCGTGTTCGAGATGGTCGCGGGCATAGCTCATGATCTCGTAGAAGCCGAACAGCAGCAGCAGGACGCCGATGATGATCTGCACGCTGGCCAGCGCCCGCACCATGCCTCCCAACGGCGTGATGTCACCATAGCCCACCGTGCTCACGCTGATGAGCGAGAAATAGAGCGCCTCGGAAAAGGTTATGGTTCCCGGCTCGCCGGCGACCAGGAACTGGGGCTCGCCCAGGACGCGCTCGACGATGCGGTAGAGCGCCGCGAAGACGATGACGTTGATCGAGTAGAAGGTGAGGAAGGCGAAGGCCGGCACCGCGAGCCTTTCGGCGCGCACGAAAAACTCCTCGAACATCAGCCCCGTGACGATCATGAAAATCGCCACCGCGCGGCTGGCGAAGAAGACCAGCCCGGCGATCGCCGCCATGTCCAGCAGCAGCATGGCGTCTGTCTGCAACGGTGTCAGCGCCAGGGGCGGCAAGGCGAAGGTCGTGGCGCCGACGGCGAAGACCGGCAGCAGCCAGCGCACGATGTGGCCGATGCCGGCATGCTCGCTGACCTCGGGCTCGCCGAGGATTGTCGCGATGGGTTCGCGCCAACGCCAGGCGCCGCCGAAAAAAGCGAGGATCGGCAACAGGAACGCGATCGAGACCACCGCCTCGCTGGCGCCGACGAAATTGGTCGTGATGAACACCATGTAGATGCTGGCATAGACCGCGAGCAGGTTGGCCAGCGAGATCGAGAAGAAGCGGCTGCCGGGAAACACCAGCGTGACGAAGGCAACGCCGCCGGCAATGATCGCCACCATGACAAAGGCCAGCCAGAAGGCGATCGCGGTGACCGCGAAGGCGATCAACCGGCTCATCGCCACGGTGAGCACGATGCCGACGATACGCTGGCGACCCGTATAGGCCACGAAGGGGTTCCCTAGAGCATGTCTCGACCAATTGGAGCCGGTTTGACCGGTCTCAGCGCCGCCCTGGCTAGGCGCGCGTCGCCGCGCGATGCGGGGACATCGGGCAAGACGCGCAACG
>CAZVDW010000434.1:0-4796 GCA_964625645.1 uncultured Rhodospirillaceae bacterium | reverse complement strand
GGGACCGGCGCTTTGCGCGGCATGCACGTGTCACACGCGCACAACCGCAATCCGCGTCACTTTCAAGTCAATCTGCAGCCGTGTTCGCTGTATAGCGAGGCTTTGGGGCAGACCGTGCGCATGCGCGTCGCCGCCGCCACCTTGCGCACGGTTGAGCATCGCGGCGGGCTCGATGCCTACCTCGCCAAGGCCCAGGCCGACGAGCTCACCCCCTTTGCCCGCCGGCTCAAGAGCCGCATCTCGAAGGCGGCCGCGCAAGCCGACTGATCCGGCTCATGCCGATCTGGAGACAGCTCGCGTTGCCCGTGGCGGCGATGATCGCCGTCGTCGTCGCCTCCAACGTCGCCGTCCAGTTCCCCATCAACGACTGGCTGACCTGGGGCGCCTTTACCTATCCTATCGCCTTCCTGGTCACCGACCTGTCGAATCGGGCCTTCGGGCCGGCCCGCGCGCGGCAGGTGATTCTGGTCGGCTTTTTGCTCGGCGTGGTGCTCTCGATCATCGCCAGCACGCCGCGTATCGCCATCGCCTCGGGCTCGGCCTTCCTGGTGGCGCAGCTGCTTGACGTGATGATCTTCAACCGCATGCGACAGCTCGATTGGTGGCGCGCGCCGCTGGCCTCGTCGCTAATTGCCTCGGCGGTCGATACGGTGCTGTTCTTCGGCCTCGCCTTCGCGGCCACGGGCCTGCCCTGGGTGACCTGGGCCGCCGGCGATTATGCCGCCAAGCTCACCATGGCGGCAATCCTGCTGCTGCCCTACCGCGCCCTGGTGCGGCACATGCCGCAGTGGCAGGCGGCGGCGTAAGACCCGCTTACGTCTTCTCGTCGCGTCCGGGCTCGCAGTGTACGGCCATCGCTGCGTCCAAACAGGGCACGAACGCCAAAGCAGCGGCCCCAATTCCTCGCATAGCCGTCAGATTGCTGGCGTCGGGACAATTCTATAAGCTCATAGTCTCTGGGGGAGAGGATCGATGGAATGTGCCGGCTGCGGTGGTAACAATCCTGCTGGGGCAAGATTCTGCAACGCCTGCGGCAGCGAGTTGGTCGCTGCACCGTCATCACGCGAAAGCGAAGGCGAGCGGCGGCAAGTCACGGTGCTCTTTGCTGATATGGGCGGCTACACGCCGCTAGCGGAGCGCTTGGGCGAGGAAGAGACCTACCGGCTGATGCAGCCGGTCTACGGTCAGATGATCGACACCATCGACGGTTTTAAAGGCACGGTGCAGGATCTCGCGGGCGACGGCATGGTTGCCTTGTTCGGCGCCCCGATCGCGGTCGAGGATGCACCGCTGCGCGCCTGCCGTGCAGCCCTGAGCTTGCAGGAGCGCATGGCGGCTCTGGCCGACGAGTTGGAGGCAAGGCACGGCGTACGGCCGCAGTTGCGGGTCGGGGTTCACACGGGATCGGTCGTCATCGGTACCGTCGGCACGGACCAGCGCGCCGAGGTCAAGGCGGTGGGGGATACGGTCAACCTCGCCTCCCGGCTGCAAACCGAGGCAGAGCTCGGCACTGTCCTTGTCAGCCAGGCCACCCATCGGCTGGTGGACGGCTTTGTCGACTCGGCCTTTGCCGGCGAGCGCGAGATCAAGGGCAAGAGCGAGCCGCAGCGCGTCTGGCTTCTGCAGGGCGTCAAGGCAGGGGTGAGCCGCTTCGATGTCTCGCTCGGTCGCGGGCTTGCCGATCTTGTTGGCCGGGAGGCGGAGCTGCGCACATTGCAGGGCGCCTGGGAGGCGGCGCGGGCCGGAGGCGTGCACGTCGTCGATATCGTTGGTGACGCGGGGATCGGCAAGTCGCGTCTGATCTACGAGTTCAGGCGCGGCATGGCAGAGGAGCAAGCCGTCTTCCTGCGCGGACATTGTGCCGTGGACGGGCGCAATACCGCCTATCTGCCGTTCATCGATCTCATTCGCGATTGGTTTCACATCGGCGATGTCGATGCCGGCGATCTGGTCGTCGAAAAGCTGCGGCGAGGGCTTTCCCTCCTTGATGTGGACGCCAAGGCCATCGAGCCGTATCTGCTCAACCTCTTGGGCCAACCTGTCGAGGGCGCGGAATTCACCAAGGAGCAGGCGGAGGTCGCCGGCATTCGCACGCGTGAAGCGCTGCAAAGCATGATTCTGGGGCGTTGTGCCACGATTCCGGTGGTTCTGTTCATCGACGACCTGCATTGGATGGATTCCGCCTCGCAAGCCCTGCTGCGTTGGGCCATAGACCTTACCGAGCCGTTGCCCCTGCTGATCTTGTGCGCCTATCGCCCGCAATACGATGCGCCATGGGCGGAAGGGGCACATGTCAGGACATTGCCCCTGTCGCCGCTCGATAGCCGCGACACCGAAGCGCTGTTGGCGAATCGCTTAGCTGGACACACGCTGTCGTCGGAAATGGCGCAGGCGGTCATGGAGCGCGCCGAAGGTAATCCGCTTTTCGCCGAAGAGATGGTGAGCTATTTGGTTGCGAAGGGCGAGGCCGGCGACACCGGCTTGCCGGAGACGCTGGAGAATCTCTTGATGGATCGTGTCGATCGGCTTGACCCCGCACCGCGCCTGGTGCTGCAGACCGCGGCTGTCGTCGGCCGGCGTTTTTCGCGGGACCTGCTGGCGCAGATCCTGGGGGCGGCTATCGATCTGGACGCGGCTCTCGCGGCGCTCGAGAGCGAGCGGCTGATCTTTCATGAGCCGGGCGATGTCGCGGAATACCGTTTCATGCATGCGCTGGTACAGGACGCCATATACGAGACGCTGCTCAAGCAAAGGCGCGAGGAGCTGCACGAGAAAGTGGCCGAGGCGATCGAGACCAGCCACGACGAGGCGGAGACCGAAGCGGCGGAGCTTCTGGCGCACCACTACGGGCGCACGCCGCGCGCCGACAAGGCCGCCAAATATATGGCACTGGCGGCCGAGAAGGCGCTGCGCGTCTATTCGCTCGACGACGCGGAATATCGCATCCGCCAGGTCATGGCCCTGATCGAGGCCGAGCCGGATTGCGCCGACGATGCCTTTCTTGCCGATGTCTTGATGGTTGCCGGGCGGGTGAACTACTACCGGGCCGACTTCAAGTCGCAGGTTGCCATGATGACGCGGCACCTGCCGCTGATCGAGAGCCTGACGGATCGCAAGCGCCGCTCGCGCCTGCTGTTCGAGATCGGCTACGCTCTCGTCTTCTCCGGCGAGCATCAGCGGGGCAGTGCGCTGTTGCATGAGGCCTTGGCCATCGCCGAGGCCATCGATGATCCACAAGCGATCGCCTTCTGCTGCATGGGGCTGCTCTACCATCATCAGTTCTGGAACACGGATTCCGTGCCGCGGGCGGAGTTCGAAAAACTCTCCGAGCGCGGCTTGCAGGCTGCGCGCCGGGCTCGCGATGTCTGGTCCCACTCCAAGATTCTGATTTCCTTGCTGCAGCAAACATTAATTTTCGGCCGGCCGAACGAAGCCGCTGGCTATGGCGAAGCCTTGATTGCGCTGAGTCGGGAGACCAACGACCCGCGACCGCGCGCCATGGGGCTCTGGGGCATGGCCTGGCTGGATGCCTTTCATTTCAAGGCCGAGTCGGCCGTGGAGCTCGCGGACGAGGCGCTGCGCCTGTCCTTGAGCCGCATCGACCAGATCGGTGCGGAGGCAGGCAAGGGCACGGCCCTGGTCGAGCTGCGCCGCACGGAAGAGGCGGAAAGCCTGCTCGAGCGGGACTTGGCGGAGGTGCGGCGCGGCGACTTCGTGACCATCCTGCCGGTGATCCAGGCCATGCTGGGCGCGGCCAAGGTGCTCAACGGCAAAATGTCGGAGGGCCTAGCGCTCATTGAGCAGGCCGGCCGCGAGGAGGTCCTGCTCGCCAACCAGGCGACGCGCGTGGCCTGCGAGATGATATTGGGCGAGGTCTATCTGGAGATCGCGCTCGGAGAGGAGCGGCCGCCCTTGTCGGTCCTGCTGCGAAATCTGGCCTTTGTCGTCACCACGCTGCCGGTAGCCAGATCACGCGCGGCGCGTCATCTCGGCTCGGCGCTTACCCGCGCCCGGGAGATGGACGCCACCTCACTGATCGCCCGCCTGCAATACGACTTGGGCCGCCTGGCGAAATTACGCCGCAAGCCCGAAGAGGCGCGCGCCGCGTTCGCCGAAGCGCGGGCGCTCGCCGAAAGCGTCGAGGCCGACGGGATAATCGCCCGGATCGACGCTGCTGCCTAATCGGGTGGACGCTGGTCCGCCCGGGGTCTCGCTTCCACGAAGGCCACCGCTTGCGGGTCGGCACAACAGCAGCCGACGATCTTCAGGCCCAGAGGCAGGCCGCTACGGGCTGATGCCCGTTTGGACCGATTAGGGTCATTTTGTCACATTGATGGCTCTTCGATCGTTGTCCGGAATTGCCCTAGAAGCCGGCAATTCCCGAATCCGATCGATGGCGGCGCGCTTTCAATCGGTGAGCGCGAAGCTCAGCAACAAGGTGCGTTGCAGGCGGTTGAAATTGTCATCCGAGAGGATGAACAGCCGCGTCTCGCCGGCCATCTCCAGGCTCGCCAGCCCTTCGTAGTTGTCGACCTGGATGGGGGGCTGGAAGCGGGCGATCTCGCGGCCGCTCAGTGCCGCCCCCTCAGCATCATCGACCAGCATCAGGCGGCCCTTGGCGCCGGCGACGGCGGTATAGCCGCGCTCCAGCACCAGTAGCCGGCCATCGGGCAGGACGTTGGCGGCGGTGGGCTTGAAGTAGCCGTCGCCGGGCCAGGTCACGGCCTCCGCCGTCTCGCCGTCGATGCGCCAGCCGGCCAGCCGGCCGTCGCTGGCGAACTCGTCCTCGCAGAGCG
>CAZVDW010000433.1:0-5780 GCA_964625645.1 uncultured Rhodospirillaceae bacterium | reverse complement strand
GTCTCCTACTGCCGTATCGACGACAGCGACATCCGCTTGCGCGAGCCCATCAACAGCCCCGATGCCCTGATTATCCAGGACCCGACCCTGCTGCACTCGGTCGATGTCTTCCACGGGCTCGGGCTGGACGGTTTCATCCTGATCAATTCACGCCGCTCGTTCGAGGATATGGGCATCGCGGCGTTCGTCGCGAAGTTTCCGCCTGGCCATGTCCGCGACGTCGGCGCAACGGAGATTGCCTTGAAACATGTCGGTCGCCCGTTGCCGAACGCCGCCCTGCTGGGAGGCTTCGCCGCGATAACGGGCGAGATCCAACTGTCCTCTGTCGAAAAGGCGATCCGCGAAAAATTTCCCGGCGAGATTGGCGAGGCTAACGCCGCCGCCGCGCGCGAAGCCTTCGACAGCGCCAGGGCAGACTGAAGGAGGCGAACCGTGTTGAAACAGATCGAAGGCTCGCTCGCCGTCGCCCAGGCCATCGCACTGTGCCGGCCCGAGGTGGTCTGCGCCTATCCCATCACGCCGCAGACCCACATCGTCGAAGGCGTCGGGGCATTGGTCAAAGCGGGCGAGCTGGAAAACTGCGAGTTCATCAACGTCGAATCCGAATTCGCCGCGCTTTCCGTCGCCATCGGTGCCTCGGCCGCCGGTGCCCGCGCCTATACCGCCACCGCCAGCCAGGGCATCCTCTATATGGCGGAAGCGGTCTACAACGCCGGCGGGCTCGGCCTGCCCATCGTCATGACGGTCGGCAATCGCGCCATCGGCGCGCCGATCAACATCTGGAACGACCATACCGACGCCATGGCGGTGAAGGATGCCGGCTGGATCCAGCTTTTCGCGGAAACCAACCAGGAAGCCGTCGACCTCCACATCCAGGCCTTCCGTCTGGCCGAGGAGCTGAGCTGTCCGGTCATGGTCTGCATGGACGGCTTCATCCTCACCCATGCCTATGAGCGCGTCGATATCCCGACGCAGGCGCAGGTCGACGCCTTCCTGCCGGCTTACGAGCCGGTGCAGGTTCTCGACCCGGCGGAGCCCTATTCGATCGGCGCCATGGTGGGCCCCGACGCCTTTACCGAGGTGCGCTATCTGGCACACGAAAAGCAGCTTCAGGCGCTGCGCTTGATCCCCCGGATCGGTAACGTCTTCGAGGATGTGTTCGGCCGCACATCTGGTGGGCTGGTGCGTTCCTACCGCACCGAGGATGCGGCTACGGTGGCCGTCGCGCTCGGCTCCGTCAATGGCACCATCAAGGAAGTCGTCGACGTCATGCGCGCCGAAGGCGCCGCGGTCGGCTCGGTCAGTATCACCTCGTTCCGGCCATTTCCGCTTGAGGAATTGCGGGCCGCGCTCGAAGGTGCCAAGCACGTGGTGGTGATCGAAAAGAGCTTCGCGCCCGGCCTCGGCGGTATCGTCTCCTCCGACGTCCGCATGGCGCTGCGCGACGCAGCGGTGCCCGTCTACACCGTCATTGCCGGGCTTGGCGGGCGGCCGATCACCATGGAGGCACTGCAAGAGGTGCTGGCGGGGGCGGCGGAAGGCAAGCTGCCGGACATGCAGTTCCTCGACCTCGATCACGGCATCGTCGAGCACGAGATCATCCGCTCCCATCAGGTCAGGCGCTCAGGCCCGACCGCCGAGAACATCCTCAGAAATCTGGCCGCCACGGCCGCACAGGATGACGGATAGAGGATAGTTGTCATGGACCGGGACACCGCCCTGCAACGAGTCAAGTTCTACCAGACCGGTACGTATACGGTGGGAAATCGGCTGATGGACGAGGACGCGCGCAGTGTCCAGGCGTCCATGAGCCGCTCGAATGCGATCACCTCCGGCCACCGTGCCTGTCAGGGCTGTGGCGAGGCGCTCGGCGCCCGCTACGCCCTGGATGTCGCCATGCGGGCGACCGGAGGGCAGCTTGTCGCCGTGAATGCCACGGGATGCCTCGAAGTGTTCACCACGCCCTACCCGGAAACCTCGTGGCAGATCCCCTGGCTGCATTCCCTGTTCGGCAACGCGCCGGCCGTTGCCACGGGTGTCGCCGCGGCCATGCGGCGCAAGGGACGTGACATAAAGGTGGTGGCGCAGGGCGGCGACGGCGGCACCACCGATATCGGCTTCGGCTGCCTGTCCGGCATGTTCGAGCGCAATGACGACGTCCTCTATATTTGCTACGACAATGAAGCCTATATGAACACCGGCGTGCAGCGCTCTTCGGCAACGCCGGCGACGGCGCGCACTGCGACCACACCTGTCCTGGGCGACGCACCGGGCAACGTCTTCGGCACCGGCAAGAATCTGCCGCTCATTGCCATGGCACACAACATCCCTTACGTGGCCACCGCCACGGTCGCCGATCTGCACGATCTGGAAGCAAAGGTGACCAAGGCGATGGCCGTCGCCGGCTCGCGCTACCTGCATGTCCTGGTGCCCTGCCCGCTGGGTTGGGGCACCGCACCGCACGATACCATTCGCATCGCGCGGCTTGCCGTCGAGAGCGGTTTCTTCGCGGTGTTCGAGGCCGAGCACGGCCGGATAAGCCGGTCGCATAAGATCCGCCGCCAAGTGCCGGTGGCCGACTACCTCAGGCCGCAACGCCGCTTCGCGCACCTGTTCCGCAAGGGCGCCGAGGACACCGAACGCCTGGCCGCGCTGCAGCGCATGGCGGATGCCAATATCGAGCGCTTCGATCTGCTGGCCGAGGGGGAAGGCGCATGAGCAAGCAACTGCCCTTTGCCATCACCCTCGACCCCGGCGGCAGCCTCGCCAATCAGACGGGCACGTGGCGCACCGAGCGGCCCGTCTATGTCGACCGCTTGCCGCCCTGTAACGAGGCCTGCCCGGCGGGCGAGAACATCCAGAAGTGGCTGTATCACGCCGAGGAAGGGGACTACGAGCGGGCCTGGCAGGTGCTGATGGCGGACAATCCGCTGCCGGGCGTCATGGGCCGCGTCTGCTACCACCCCTGCGAGACGGCGTGCAACCGCGGTCAGCTGGACGAGGCGGTGGGCATCCACGCCATCGAGCGCTTTCTCGGACGCAGCGCCTGGGAGCATGGCTGGAAACCCAGGTTCGATGCCGAGCCCTCGGGCAAGCGCGTGCTTGTGGTCGGCGCCGGGCCGAGCGGTCTTGCCGCCGCCTACCATCTCACCCGCCTCGGCCATGCCGTCACCATCCGCGAAGCCGGGCCCATGGCCGGCGGCATGATGCGTTTCGGCATCCCCAAATATCGCTTGCCGCGCGATGTCTTGGACTACGAGATCCAGCGCATCGTGGATATGGGGGTCGAGCTGGAGCTCAACGCCAAGGTCGAGGACATCGAGGCCGCCTTCAGGGACCAGGGCTTCGATGCGGTGTTTGTTGCTGTCGGCGCGCATTTGGCCAAGCGCATCGATATTCCGGCCTATGCCGCGGGCAATATCCTCGATGCGGTCAGCCTGTTGCGCGACATGGAGACGGAAGACGAGCCGCCACAACTCGGCCGGCGCGTTATCGTCTATGGCGGCGGCAACACGGCCATGGACGTGGCGCGAACCGCCAAGCGGCTCGGCGTCGAGGAATCCATGATCGTCTACCGGCGCTCGCGCAAGGAGATGCCCGCGCATGACTTCGAGGCCACCGAGGCCGAGGAGGAGGGGGTGATGTTCCATTGGCTGCGCACCATCAAGCAGATCGACGATACCAGCTTCACGGTCGAGAAGATGGAGATCGACGGGCACGGCCGTCCGCAGCCGACCGGCGAGATGGAGACCATCGAGGCCGACACCTTGATCCTGGCGCTGGGCCAGGACGTCGATACCGCCTTCCTGGAAAACGTCCCCGACGTCAGTGTTGCCAGGGATGGCGTCGTCACCGTGGACGAGCAGATGATGACCGGTCGCGCCGGCCTGTTCGCGGGCGGCGACATGGTGCCGGCTGAGCGCACCGTGACCGTCGCCGTCGGTCATGGCAAGAAGGCGGCACGCAACATCGATGCCTGGCTACGGGGTAAGCAGTCCGAGCGCCCGGCCAAGCCGGAGCTCGCCGAGTCCGGCAGTCTGAACACGTGGTATTACGACGATGCGCCGAAGACGGTACAGCCGCAGCTCGACCTTGTTCGGCGCCAGTCCGAGTTCGAGGAAGTGCTGCAGGGACTGACCGAGGACAACGCGCTCTATGAGGCGCGGCGCTGCCTGTCCTGCGGCAATTGCTTCGAATGCGACAATTGCTACGGCGTTTGCCCCGACAACGCGGTCATCAAGCTCGGCGCGGGCAAGCGCTTCAAGTTCAACTACGACTATTGCAAAGGCTGCGGCATGTGCGCCGCCGAGTGCCCGTGCGGCGCCATCAAGATGATTCCGGAGAACGTTTGACGCGGCTTTCGACTTGGCAACGCGTAGCGCCAGTCGGTAGTGTCTCAGTTCGAATTATTTTTCTTGTACGGCCCGCACCGCCCTGGCTTTGGCGCCCGTGCATCGATTAGTGAGACGATCCACTCCATATCGTGAAGCGTATCGGATATCCCGGCTGCCATGGCTGGCGACACGCCACCGAGCGACTTGTGCTGACGGCAGAAGTTGTACCAGACAAAGTACAGCGCCAGGGCATGGCAGTGGTTCTCGACCTTCTTTGAGAAGGCATTCGTCAACCTCGTGAACCGGCGCATCGACATGCGCATGGTGAGGTTCTGACGCTCCGCATGGGACGTGCTGACATAATCCTTGTCGGGCTTGCCCCCTACCGGACGCTTGCGCGCTCCAATGCACTCTGAAGGGCTGTAGCGGCCCTTGCTGCTGTCCGGAGCAGCGCCGTACAGTTTCACGAGCTGGGCATAGTCAATGTCGGCGCCGAATGCCCCGTCAATGGCCTCCAGGTACGCCTTGTGGCCGTCTGTCGTTAGCTTGACACGAGTGGCGAGCCGGGACGCCAGGTCATCCATGAACTCGACGGCATATTCGCTATCGCGGCCACCAACCAGCCAAGAGACGATCAGTTTGGAGTCACCATCCAGTGCCGTCCAGGTCCACACGTCGCCGGCATCAAGCGGCGCGGCCTTTGCCGTCTTCACGTTCTTCGCCTTGGCATAGGCAAAGCTCCAGATTTCGTCGCATTGGACATGACGGGCCTTCACGCCCCGCACATGTTCCTCATGATACGCCTCGCAGGCATTGCCAGCGTCCACGAGCAGCTTAGTCACGGTATTGATGCTGACGTCTACCACGTGGGATATCGACCGCATGGAAGAGCCCTCGCAGAGCATAGAGAGGATTTGAACGCGCTTCGCTAGGGGCAATTTATTCACGCTCATAATATCTGCACTTATATGCTTACCGTCAAGCAAATTGTCTCATTATTACAACACGTGGAATATTGTAATTGACAAACCTACCAGGGTTGACTATCTTCGCCTATATGGAAGTCGAGTTCGAGGATGATGATCTTGATGACCTCGAGGTCAATCCTCGGGCAACAGGCGGATTCCCGGCGGGCGTTGTGAAGGGCTTTCGAAAGGCGATGCAAGTTATCAGAAATGCCGTCGATGAAAGAGACATATACGCGATGAAAGGGTTGAGGTTTGAAAAGCTCAGCGGCGATCGGAAGGGACAACACTCACTGCGCTGTAACGACCAGTACCGATTGATTGTGAAGATTGTTGGTGAGCATCCTAGGAAAAAGATTCGAGTTATCGAGATTGAAGATTACCACTGAGATCAGGGAGGAAAAAATGACAGACAGAGTTCCTGCTGAGGTTTTCCCTCCTGGCGAGTTTCTGCGTGATGAGTTGGAGGCGCGGAATTGGA
>CAZVDW010000432.1:0-3135 GCA_964625645.1 uncultured Rhodospirillaceae bacterium | reverse complement strand
CGCAAGAGTCTCCGGCCACGCGGATCGGCGGCAATGCCGCGCGCATCGCCACGTCGCTGAGCCGTCATGCCTGGCAGGACGATCTGACCCTGGCCAATGACTTGGTCGCTCCGCTAGCGGCTGAATCCGCCTTGCTCTGCGTGGAATTGCGCGCCGATCGCGCTGTTGAGCCGGCTGTCGCCCATCCGCCGGACCTTGGCTGTGGCGTGGACGGTGTCGGCGACACCATCACCCTGCCAGTGGGGGACGCCGGGCAGGGAACATTGAGCATCCGTTTCGACGATGCCGAGTTGCAGCGTGCGGAGCGCCTGCGGAACTTGGTCGCGACCTCGGTCGTCGGACTTTCCTTCGTGCTTGCCGTGCTTGCCGCCACGATCGGTTTCCAGGTCATTGTCAAGCGGCCACTCGGCCTGTTGATGGGGGCGATGCGGCGGTCGGTCGAGACGGGGGAGCGCCAGCCCGTTGATTGGCGCTGGCGAGATGAGCTGGGGGGGCTCGCCGAAGCGTTCAATGTCATGCGGGCGCGTGATGGCACCCGCGAAACGGAATTGCGCGAGGCGAAGGCCAGTCTGGAAGCCTCGCAAGCCGAGCTTCTGAACGTCAACCAATTGCTCGAGGAGCTGGTCGAAGAGCGCACGCGCGGCCTGGAGGAGGTGCGGGCCCGGGTCGAGGCGGCAAGTCAGGACCTCGCCATTCAGAGCGAGACACTGGGGCTGGAAATCGAAAGCCGTGTGGTCGCCGAACGAGAGCGCGATGAAGCGAGCGCCACGCTTAGGGGGGCGATCGAGAGCATATCGGAAGGATTTGCCATCTGGGACGCGGACGACCGCCTGGTTATGACCAATTCCAAGTACCTGGAAATGTTTTCCGAGGTCGCGGATGTGCTGGTGCCCGGTGTCGCCTTTACGGACTTCCTTCAGACTGCCGTCGAGCGTGGCGTATACGATACCGAAGGCCAGGACATGGAGACGTTCATCGTCTCGCGCCTGGCGGAGCACCGTCATCTCGGCGAGCCTTTCGAGCGCCAGATCGGCAGCGGCAGCTGGTTGCGCATCAGTAACCGGCCGACCGAAAGCGGCGGTGTGGTGGGAATATGGTCGGATGTTACCGAACGGCGCCAGGCCGAGGAAACCATTCGCGAGCTGGCTCTGACCGATCCGCTGACCGGCCTCGCCAACCGCCGCCATCTCCACGACCGATTGGACCATGCGCTGGCGATCGCACGGCGAATGAACAGCCGTGTCGCCGTCCTGTTCCTCGATCTCGACAGGCTCAAATCGATCAACGACGAATATGGGCACGCGGCAGGCGATGGGCTGATCAAGCAGGTGGCGGTGCGATTGTCGGCGCTGTTGCGGGCGAGCGACACCGTGGCGCGGCTCGGTGGCGACGAGTTTGCCGTCGTCATGTCCAACATCGAGGACATCGACGCGGTTCGCATTCTGGCTCAGCGTATTATCGACAGTGTTGCCGAGCCCTTCGCTGTCGATGACCAGCGCATCGAGACGAGCACCAGTGTCGGCATCAGTATTTACCCCGATGACGACGTGGATACGGATGAGCTGATCCGCAAGGCCGATGTCGCGTTGTACCAGGTCAAGGCCGAGGGGCGTAGCGCCTACAACCTCTACGATGGCGAGATGCATGCGGCGGCGCGCCAGCAGAGCCAGTTGGAGAACGAGCTGCGGGTAGCCCTCGATGAGGGGCAATTACTATTCCACTATCAGCCGCAACTCGACATTAGCGGCCGCCAGGTGATCGGGGGCGAGGCGCTGGTGCGCTGGCAGCATCCCGAGCGTGGTATGCTGGCACCGGGCCATTTCATTGGCGCGGCCGAATCGAGCGGGCTTGTGGTCGAGCTCGGCGAGCTGGCCTTGCGCTGCGCCTGCCGGCAGGTGCGGGATTGGATCGCCCAGGGCTTGCCGCCGACGCGGGTCGCGGTGAATATCTCGCCGCGCCAGTTCCGCTCAAGTCGCTTGGTGGAATCCGTGGCCGAGGCCTTGCGCGAGTCTGGCATCCCGCCGCATCTGCTCGAGCTCGAGATCACCGAAAGCATGATGCTGGACGAGATCGAGAGCACCAAGGAGAGGCTCGAAGGCCTCCATGCGCTTGGTGTCGATCTCACCATCGACGATTTCGGCACAGGCTATTCGTGCCTTGCCTATCTCAAGCATTTCCCGGTGCAGCGCTTGAAGATCGACAAGTCCTTCGTGGATGGCGTGACCGAGGATGCCGACACCGCCGCCATCGTCGAGGCGGTCGTTCGCCTCGGCCACAGTCTGCGCATGCGGGTTCTGGCCGAAGGCATCGAGACCGGCGCGCAACAGGCACGGCTGCAGGCACTCGGCTGCGACGAGGTGCAGGGCTACTACTTCGGCAGGCCGGTGTCGCCCGAAACCTTCGCGGCCGACCTGGCGGCGCGAAGCGAATTGATGGCGTCTTAGCGCCCTATTGCGTCGCGGTGTCAGTGCCGAGAGGTCGGCGCAAGGCAGCCCGCTATGGACCTCGTTGGCATTGAACAGCGGCGCGACATAGGGCGAGCGTGGCTCCGGGGCCGGCGGTGTCGAGGCGAAACGGGCGCCGGCATTGTTATGGCCCATGTCATCCCACGTGCCTCCTCGCAAAGGCCCCGCCCGGCGCTATGGAGGGGCGCCCGTGCGGGTCCGTGCCAGCGCGGGCCGGCGTCAGATCACGTTGCTGGACTTTGCCTCGAACATGCGCCGGGTCATGTCGCGCAGCAGCAGGACAAAGGTCCTGTCGCCCGCGCCGCTGCCGCGCGCGACCTTGCTCTCGATGCTGACGACGGGCACGCCGGAGAAACAGAATGCCATCAGGGTGCGGACGCTTTCGCCCACCGGTGCCGAAGGGGTGCGGCCTTGGCTACGGCACAAGCGGTGTGCCGAGGCGTTGCTTGGCGGGTCGAAGGCGACCATCATCGACACGTCGTCGCGCAGGCCTGCCGAGCGTCGCGTGGCGAAGATCACGTCGCCGTTGGGGAAGGCGCTTTGCAGTGAGGACGAGACCACGTTTGCCAGTGTCGCCGGCGCAATGCCGAAGGGGTTACCGGTGATAAAGGTGGGCACCGCGCGACTGTTCATGCCGTCGGCGAACAAATAGTTGGCCGCATTGGTGCGG
>CAZVDW010000431.1:0-5291 GCA_964625645.1 uncultured Rhodospirillaceae bacterium | reverse complement strand
CATGCAGCTCATCGAGCAGGTGCGCGGCGGCAAGGCCAAGGGCATCGCGCCCAAGCGCGAGGCATGCGACCGCTTCAACGCCGCCATCCGCGAGGCCATGAAGAACACCGTCTGGGTTTCGGGCTGCCAGAGCTGGTACCTCGACAAGAACGGCAACCCCGCCATGTGGCCCTGGACCTTCGAGCGCTTCCGCAACGAGATGCGAGAGCCCGATCTCGAGGATTTCGAAGTGGCGCTTTAGCCTACCATTTCACCTGGGCACGCAGGGCGAACATGTCGAAGCTGTCGCCGGAAGACAGGCCGCCCGCACTGGGCTGGTTGCCTGCCGTCACCCGATCGACGTCGGCGTGGATGTAGTTGAACATGAAGCGGATGTAGTTGTTGACGTACCAATTGACGCCAAGGGTGAAATTCGATTCCCTGCCGCCGCGGCTGCCGACCAGCCAGCTGGTGCCGTTGGCGTCGCTGCGGAAGGTGTCGGTCTCGTCGTCGAGATCGACGAAGCTGTAGCGGAAGGCGAGCTCCCAGGCGCCCAGGCCGCCGCTTGCCAGGTTGAACGGCTCGGCCGGCTTGATGCCCGACCAGGCGGCCTTGGACATCGCGTAACCCTTGCTCTCGCCGCTGACGATCCAGCCGCCCTGGACGTAGTAGCCCATATAGTCGAGGTCGGGCAGGGCGGTCGCGAAATGCTCGGCCGGATCGGAGAGCTGGTCCATGCCGAACCAGTTGATCTCGCCGTTGAGCCAGAAGCTGTCATATTTGGCCGCCGCTTCGAGGCCCCAGGCCCAGGCATCGTCGTTGCGAATGCCGTTGGCCGGGCCGGCATTGCTGGCGGCGCTGATCCAGCGCGTGCCGTCGACGCGCAGCTCCGGGCGGTCGCGCCAGGTGACAGTGGTGCCGGCGGCGACCTGCTGCGGCTCGATCATCCATGAAGCGTGACCGCCGATGTGCAGCAGCATCGTCTTTTCATTGATCGGCGCGAAGGCGGCGCGGCCGTTCCAGTAAAGGAAATCATCGCCCGCGTCGTCGTTCATATCGCCGTACCAGACACCGCTGTCGACATACCACTGCTCGCCATTGGCGTGGACGGAAAAGCCGTTGGCCGGCGGCGTGAAGGGCGCGCTCGCGGCATTGTGGGCAAGCGAGCGCTCCATGAAGGCGATGTCGTTGGAGCTGACGCGCTCGTTGAAGCCGGTCGCGGCCTTGTGGCGGCCGAGATTGATTGCCAGCGGCCTCAGGCCGACATAGCTGATGACGCCCTCGTAGAGGAAGGCGTTGTTGTCGGGCGCACCGCCGGAATCGAGCATCAGCAGATATTGCCAGTCGTTCTCGATCTTGCCGGTGACGCCAAGGCGGGCGCGGCGAAAATTGGTGCCGCTGCCGGCGTCTGGGTCGATGCGCACGTCCTGCTGCCCGGAGGGCACGCCGTTCTGGTTGTAGAGCGCAGTGTCGTAATGGATACGGCCGGTGATCTTCATGGTGCTGGAACCGTCGCCGGTCTGGAACTCCGGCGTCGGGCCTCTCATCTTGACCGTGACGCCGCCGGCATCGGCATTGGCGGCGGCCTGCTCGGCGGTCTGCTGGGCCTGGCGGACCTGGGCCTCGAGCTGCCGTTTCAGCAGAATGAGCTGTTGCTCGAGCTCCAGGATGCGCGCCGCGATGTCGTCGTCGGGCGTTTGCGCCTGCACCTGGGTCGCGGCCAATGCCAGTGCCATTGCCGCACCGACAATCCGCGCCCCGCGCCTGATGGACATGCGAGAGCTCCCTTCGCGAATCGATTCGCTCGTTCCGGGAGTCTGATATCGGCCAGGCGTTACGGTTATTGTGTCGGATTTGTTGCTGTTTTATGACTGGCAAGCGCTCTACGCTGTGTGCCCATGAAATCTGACCATTGGAACGCCCAGGCGGTTCTGAAATGCGCCGAGATGGGCGCGGCGGATGCCGCCGCCATCGCCGCCGGGGTGCCCGGAATCGTGCTGATGGAGAACGCCTGCGCCGCCGTGACGCGGGCGATTCGCGCACGCTGGGCGCCACGCCCGACATTGGCGCTGTGCGGACCGGGCAATAATGGCGGCGACGGCTTCGGCGTCGCCATCGCATTGGCGCGGCATGGCTGGCCCGTCACCCTGGCGCTGTGGGGCGAGCGCGACAGGCTTGGCGGCGATGCGGCGATCATGGCCGGGCGCTGGCAGGGGCCTGTTCTCGAAGCCTCGTCGGACGCGTTTGTCGGGCACGGCCTGGTGGTCGATGCCCTGTTCGGTGCCGGCCTCTCGCGCGATCTCGACGGCGTGCCTCTGGCGCTCGTCGAAGCCCTGGCGGCGGGCAATCACGATGTCGTCGCCATCGATGTGCCGAGCGGTGTGGACGGCGATACGGGCGAGGTGCGCGGAGCGGCGGCGCAGGCCGCCCTGACGGTAACCTTCTTCCGCCCCAAGCCGGGCCATCTGCTGAGCCCCGGCCGCGGCCTTTGCGGCGAGCTCGTGGTGGCCGATATCGCCATCCCGCCGGATGTGCTCGACGACATCGCGCCGCAAACCGCGCGCAACGCGCCGCGGCTCTGGCGGGCGCGTCTGCCGCGGCCGACGCGGGAGGGTCACAAGTATCACCGCGGCCATGCCCTGATCGCGGGCGGCGAGACCACCACCGGCGCGGCCCGACTGGCGGCGCGCTCGGCACTTGCCGTGGGCGCCGGGCTGGTGACGGTGGCGGCGCCGGGCGGCTCCTTTGCGGTTTACGCCGAGACCCTGGAATCGGTCATGGTGTCGGGCGACGATTTCGCCGCCGTGCTCGCCGACAATCGCAAGAACGCCGTGCTCGTCGGCCCCGGTAACGGCGTCGGCGCGGCGACGCGGGAAAAGGCCATGCTGGCGCTGGCGGCGGGCCGGCGCGTCGTGCTCGATGCCGATGCCCTGACTAGCTTCGCCGACGACCGCGACACCCTGTTCGCCGCCGCCGCCGGCTGCCCCAGCGTGCTGACCCCTCATGACGGCGAGTATTCGCGCCTGTTCGAGGCCGGCGGCGACCGGCTCGCCCGTGCCCGTGCCGGCGCAGCCGAAGCACACACCGTGGTGACGCTCAAAGGTCCGGAGACCGTCATTGCCGCACCCGACGGCCGCGCCGTCATCGAGTGCGGCGGGCCGGCCGACCTGGCGACGGCCGGCACGGGCGATGTCCTCGCCGGGCTCATCACAGGCCTGATGGCAGCCGGTGCCGGGCCGTTCGATGCCGCCTGCATGGCGGCCTCGATCCATGCCGCCGCCGCCCGCCGCGCAGGCCCGGGTCTGATCAGCGAGGACCTGCCGGATCACGTGGCGGCTGTGCTCGCCGCGTTGCCGAGAGCATAGCCATGTCCGACAGGACCTTCCTCGACCGCACCTTGCGGCGTTTGCACCGTCTGGCGACCGGGCGCGGCCGGGGCCTCGCCGAGACCCTGTCACCGGGCCTGGCCGACGACGACCTGCCGCGCCTGGAGGCGGCGATCCGCGGATGCCTGGAAGCGCGTGGCGGCGCGGTTTCCGCCTTGGCGCGCGCGGCGGAGCTCAGCGAGGCCTATTTGCGTCTCGACGAGGAGGGCCGCGGGCGTTTCATCGTGTTGCTCGCCGAGGCCTTCGGCATCGACAGCCGCCGGCTCGACAACGCGGCACGGCTGCAATTGCAGGGCGCGGCCGGCGCCGAGGCCGCCCTGCGCGAGGCGCTCGAGCCACCGCGCGTGGCCTTGTTCCGCCAGCTCGGCGGCCTGCCCGACGGCGTCAAGTTTCTCGTCGACCTGCGCGCCGAGTTACGCGACCTGGCGCTCGACGAGGTCGTGCGAAAGGCCGTCGATGGCGAGCTCAAGGACCTGCTGGCATCCTGGTTCGATGTCGGCTTTCTCGAGCTGCGGCGGATCACCTGGGACTCCTCGGCCGATCTGCTCGAGCGCCTGATCGCCTACGAGGCGGTGCACGAGATCCGCTCCTGGAGCGACCTCAAGAACCGGCTCGATTCCGATCGCCGCTGCTTTGCCTTCTTCCATCCGCGCATGCCGGAAGAGCCGCTGATCTTCGTCGAGGTGGCCCTGACCAGCGGCCTTGCCGGCGACATGGCGACATTGCTCGACGAAGCGGCACCGGCGCTCGACCCCGCCGAAGCGGATACGGCCATCTTCTACTCCATCTCGAATGCGCAACAAGGGCTCGCCGGCATCAGTTTCGGCGACTTCCTCATCAAGCGCGTGGTCGACCTGTTGCGGGCCGAGTTTCCCGGCCTGCGCACCTTTGCCACGCTGTCGCCGATTCCCGGCCTGCGCCGCTGGCTGGAGAAAAGCGCTTGGCATGCGCCCGGTGACGAGCCGGCGCTGCTGGCCGCCGCCGCGCACTATCTGCTGCGCGAGAAGCGCCGCGGGCGGGCCGCCGACGCCGTGGCCCACTTCCACCTTTCCAACGGCGCCCGCGTCGAGCGTCTGGCGCCTGGCGCCGATACCTCGGCCGCCGGCCTCGACCGCTCGCTGGGCATGATGGTCAACTACCTCTACAAGCTCGACGAGATCGACGCCAATCACGAGGCCTATGTGGGCAGCGGCACGATTGCCGCGTCGTCGCAGGTGCGCTCGCTTCTGAAAGGCAAGGAATGACCTTCGAGACCATAACCGTCAGCGCTGCCGATGGCGTCGCCACCGTGACCATGAACCGGCCCGAAAAGCTCAACGCCCTGAGCAACGCCCTGAAGCGCGAGCTGCAACAGGTGGCTGAGGCATTGGACGAGCGCGACGATTTGTCCTGCGTGCTGGTCACCGGCGCCGGCCGAGCGTTTTCGGCCGGGGCCGACCTGTCCGAGCGCGAAGCCCTGGCCGATGACGTGCCGATGGCCGAGGCCCGCCGCCTGGTGCGCCTCGGCGCCGACATGTGCACGGCCTGGGAGCGCCTGCGCCCGCTCACCGTCGCGGTGGTCAACGGCCCGGCCATCGGCGGCGCCATGTCGCTCGCCGTCAGTTGCGACTTCCGCATCATGGCAACGAATGCCTGGTTCCAGGCTCCCGAGGTCGATATCGGCCTCAACTATTCCTGGAACAGCCTGCCGCGCATCGGCAATCTCGTGGGCCCCGCACGCGCCAAGCTGATCGGCGCCCTGGCGCGCAAGGTCGATGCCGAGACCGCGCTCGCCTGGGGCCTATGCGAGGCGGTCGCCGATGATGCCATGGCCGCTGCCTTGGAGATGGCGGTGGAGATTTGCGAGCGCCCGCGCATCGCCCAGCAGATGGTCAAGGAATCGGTCAACCGCCATTTCGCCATGCCCAACAGCGTCTATCTCGACCA
>CAZVDW010000430.1:0-1619 GCA_964625645.1 uncultured Rhodospirillaceae bacterium | reverse complement strand
AGCTGCGCGGCAAGACCCTCGGTATCGTCGGCCTGGGCAATATCGGCAAGCGCACGGCGCGCCTGGCAACGGCTTTCGGCCTGCGCATCCTCTACTACGACGTCGCGCGCCTGAACGAGGACGAGGAGGACGCGCTTGGTGTGCGCTTCCGCCTGCTGCGGGAATTGCTCGGCGAGTCGGATCTCGTCAGTCTGCACGTGCCTCTCAATGATGGCACGCGGCACTTGATGTCCGCCGACAAGCTCGCTCTGATGAAGCAATCCGCGATCCTCATCAACACCAGCCGCGGGCCGGTGGTCGACGAGGCGGCGTTGTACGCGGCGCTCACCGACGGCGCTATAGCCGGAGCCGGTCTCGATGTTTTCGAGCAGGAGCCGCCGAACCCGGACAATCCGCTCTTCACCCTCGATACCGTGGTCCTGACCGCGCATCTTGCCGGCGGCTCGCGCGAGAGCGGCACGGCGCGCGTGCGCAACGCCTTCGACAATGTCGAGCGCGTGGCTCGCGGCGCCGCGCCGCTGTGGCTGATCCCGGAATTGCAGGACTGAGGCCGTGGGATTTTACAGCCGCCATATCCTGCCGCGGTTTCTCGATATGGCGTGTGGCGCCAAGCCCATAAGCCGGCAGCGGCAAAAGGTCGTGCCGCTGGCCGAGGGCAGGGTGCTCGAGATCGGTATCGGCACGGGCCTGAACCTGCCGTTCTACGATCCCGCCAAGGTCGAGCGTGTCTTTGGCCTCGACCCGGCCGCGGAGATGCTGCGTATCGCCCGGCAGCGCGATGGCGCGGTGCCTTTCCCGGTGGAGTATCTGGCGTTGGAGGACGGCGCGATCCCGCTCGAGGCGGCCAGCATCGACACCGTGCTCATCACCTACACGCTATGCACCATCCCCGAGCCCGTGCCGGCCCTGGATGCCATGCGCCCGCTGCTCAAGCCCGGCGGCCGCCTCATCTTCTGCGAACACGGCAAGGCACCCGACGCGGCGGTGGCGCGCTGGCAAGGCCGGCTCGACCCGCTCTGGGGCCGCATCGCCGGCGGCTGCCACCTCGGCCGCGACATTCCCGCGATCCTCACCGCCGGCGGCTTCCGCCTCGGCGAGGTCGAAACCATGTACCTGCCCAAGACCCCCCGCTTCGCCGGCTTCAACACCTGGGGCACGGCGCTGCCGGGGTGAGCCCAGCAATTCGATGACGGTGACAAAGCTTAAAGGAGTGATAACTCGCGGTATGCACCAAATAATTGGGTGACAGTCACCCAATTTTATCGAGTATTATAATAAGTTATGCTAGTATTAGTTGGGTGACTGTCACCTAACTTGGTGGGCCGTCTGGGCCTACAGCCTCAGCCCCTTCGGCACGACGGCGCGCTCGACCAGCTCGAAGGCGCCTTGGGCGGCGAGGGCGAGGAGGGCGGCGGGGATGGCGCCTTGCAGGATCAGGCCGGTGTCGTCGAGGCGGATGCCGGTGAGAATGGGCTGGCCGTAGCCGCCGGCGCCGATCAGGGCGCCGAGGGTGGCGGTGCCGATATTGATCACGGCCGAGGTCTTGATGCCGGCGAGGATGGTGCGCCCGGCCAGCGGCAGCTCGATAAGGCGCAGGCGCTGGCCCGGCGTGAGCCCCA
>CAZVDW010000429.1:0-6111 GCA_964625645.1 uncultured Rhodospirillaceae bacterium | reverse complement strand
CAGCGCTTTCGCCCACCCCGGCCATGAGGCCCAGCCCGGCCTGCTGGCCGCAATCCTGTTGCTGCTCGCCGGCGGCCTGGCGCTGCGCACTCTCACGCTGCGTCGACGAGGTGCATGAACGAGCCCATGACCGTGCCGGCGCGCAGGCCCGCCGGCCCCAAGGGCTGGCCCACCGAATCGCTGGCCTCGAATAACGCCTCGGCCTTGCCGGGCCTGCCCTCGGCATAATGGAACTCATGCCCGCGAAAGCGGGCACCGGCCGGACCCAGCGGTGTATTCGCCGCAAGCGCCAGCTGACGATAGCCAAGATGCAGGCGCGGGTGCGCGAACGACGTCTCGAGCGGCAACAGCCCGGCCATGGCGTGCCGCGCGCCGTCGGCGTCGACCAGCCCCTCGCCCAACACCATGTAACCACCGCACTCGCCATAGACCGTGACGCCGTTCTCGGCGGCCGCCCTTAGGCCGTCGAGAAAGCGGCTGTTGGCGGCCAGGCGCCCGGCGTGCAATTCGGGGTAGCCGCCGGGCGGATAGATGGCGTCCGCGTCGCCCGGCTCCTCGCCGGCCAGCGGCGAGAACGGCAATAGCTCGGCACCCTGGTCGCGCAAGGTTAGGTATAGGTGACGGTAGGCAAAGGCGAAGGCGGTGTCCTCGGCGATGGCGATGCGCTGGCCGAGCGGCGGCAGCGGCGGGCAGGCTTTCGCGGACACGGCGGGGACCTTGGCCAGAGCGGCGAGGCGGTCGAGATCGACATGCGCGGCGACAAGCTCGGCGGCGCTGTCGAGAAAGTCTTCGAGGCCCGCATGCTCGCCCGCCTGCACCAGACCGAGGTGGCGCTCGGGCAGGGCCAGGCGCTTGTCGCGAGGCACGGCGCCGAGGCGGACCGGCGCGACATCGGCGCAGGCCTTCTCCAGCAGTGCCGCGTGGCGGGTGCTGCCGACATAATTGAAGATCACCCCGGCCACGGCCACGTCGCCGCGATGGTTGGCGAAGCCTTCGACGACCGCCGCGGCGCTCGCCCACTGGCCTTTGACGTCGTGCACCAGCACCGCCGGCAGACCCAGCGCGGCGGCCACGTCGGCGGTCGAGCCGCCGCCGCCGGCGGCGCCGTCGAACAACCCCATGACGCCCTCGCCGATGACCAGCTCCGCCTCGGCGCATAGCTCGCTAACGATAGCCGCCACGGTGCCGGGGCGCATGGCCCAGGTGTCAATATTGGGACAGGGCCGGCCCGATGCCGCGGCATGAAAGGCGGGGTCGATATAGTCCGGCCCGACCTTGAACGAGGCCACCCGCACACCGCGCCGCCGGTAGGCGCGCAGCAGCGCCAGCGTCAGCGTGGTCTTGCCGCTGGCGGACGCGGGCGCGGCCAGGATCAGCGCCGGCGCGCTCACAGCGGCTCGGGCCTGAGAACCTTGCCCGCCGCCGCCCCCAGCCAATCGAGCCCGGCGCGCAGGCGCACCACCTCGCCGACCACCACAATCGCCGGCGGCCCGACCCCGGCGGCCTCGGCCTCGGCGGCGCAAGCCCCGAGCGTGGTCTCGAGCACCAGCTGGGCCGGGGTGGTCGCGGCCGAGATCACGGCGACCGGCTCGTCCGCCGCCCGGCCGCCGGCCCGCAGACGCGCGGCAATGGCGGCGAGATGGGCCATCGCCATGTAGAGCACGATGACCGGCGAGCCGCGGGCTATTGCCGCCCAGTCGAGGGCGCCGGGCACCTCGCCGTCCGCCGCATGGCCGGTGACGAAGGTGACCGCCGCATTGGTCGCGCGATGGGTGAGCGGAATGCCGGCGTAAGCCAAGGCGCCGATGCCCGCCGAAATCCCGGGCACGACACGAAACGGCACCCCGGCCGCGACCAGGGCCAGGGCTTCCTCGCCGCCGCGCCCGAAAACGAAGGGATCGCCACCCTTGAGCCGCACCACGCGCTTGCCGGCCTTGGCGAGCTCGACCAGGCGCCGCGAGATATCCGGCTGGCGCGCCGAGGGCTTGCCGCCGCGCTTGCCCGCGAACTCGACCTCCGCGCCCGCCCCGACCATGGCCATGATGGGCTCGCCGACCAGGGCGTCATAGACCACCACATCGGCCTGGCGCATGGCATTCCAGGCATGCAGGGTGAGCAGGCCGGGATCGCCCGGCCCGGTGCCCACCAGCCACACCCAGCCCGGCTCGAGGCTCGGCATATCGAAGGAGAATTCCGCCATCACCGGCGTCTTATAGCAAGGATCAACGATAAAGACCCATTTGACCGTACGATTTTCGCCGCTGGCATCGTCGCCGCTTCCTTGACACCGCCACACAATGCGCGGCCCACGCCATGGTCCGATGGTTGCCATTTCGCATATCAGACAAGGGTGTCAAGGGTGGCCCGGTGGGCCATCCGCGAAGCGGACCGCAAGCCCTTGACTCCCTTGGCTAAGATACTGGGGTCGATACTGCTGGGGTCGATACTGGGGTCAGGTCTTTCATTTTAGCATCGCCCGCCGGGGCGTTTCGTTGTCGGGCGGCGAGAGCGTGCCGCTGCCAATCTCAAGCGAATGCTGAAATGCTAAAATGAAAGACCTGACCCCAATGCACTCGGGCCGCGATCAGGGCGGCGCGGCTTCCGTGACACCGCCAGGCAATGCATGGCGCTTCCTGCCCAGACGCACTTCGCCTGCGCTCACTGCGGCGCGGCGAACGCCTCCGGTCCCGGATCGGGCGGGACATCCCAGCCGCAGGCTTCGAGGCCATTAGTAGCTGCGTCGAGGAATGGCCGAACCTTGGGGCCCTTGTTCCAATAATAGCTCTCTCTCCAATACACCTCGGCAAAGTTCGGGTTTGCTTCCAGTGCCGCCTCAAGCTCCTTTCGGCCGCGCTCGATATCCCCCAAAAGGCAATAACAGGCGGCAATATCGACCTTGGTCCAATACCACCATTCCATCTGTGTCTTCTGCAGCCGTGCGATAGCCTCCAGATACTCACCGCGCGCCATGTGGACCTTGACCAGCAACCAATTCATCCAGACCGGATAGTTCGGATTCATCAGCGCGACCTTCTCCATGACCTCCTCGGCACGATTGAAGGTGCCCGTGCTGGCAAAAACGTCGCCGGCCCATGCCAGAACTTCGACGTTGTTCGGATCGATCCGCAGTGCCTCCTCTGCCTCTCGGATGGCGCGCTCCGGTTTATCCGTCAGATAGAGGGCGCGGGCAAACAGGACGCGTACCCGGCCGCTCTCCGGAGCAACCGCGACACCTCGCTCGATAACGTCAAGCGCCCTTTGCAGAGAAGACTCCGCCGAGGCGTTCCAACCGAAAGCGGCCTCAGTGATGTAGGTGCTGCCGAGAAAGGCCAGCGCCTCACCATATCCGCTCTCAGTTTCAACGACCGCCTCAAGGCAATCGCGGGCCACCCTGTGTGTCTCCTGATTGAAGTTCCGCAAGTGAGCGGAATATCTCAGCACGCATTCATAGGACGACAAGCTTTTGGGTGCATTACGAGTTGAGCGCTGAAATTCGGCACGGCCGATCACTCCATGCGGGTCGCCTATGCGGCTGGCGACGGCTTCGGTGATCTCGTCCTGCATGGCGAACAGGTTGACGGGATCGAGTGTCCGATCGTAGGTCTCGGCCCAGATGTGTCCGCCGCTCTCGGCACCAACGAGCTGGGCGTTGACCCGCACGGTCTCGCCGGCACGGCGGATGCTGCCCTCGATCACGTAATCGGCCCCGAGCTTCTCCGCGATGGTCGCGATGTCCACCGCCTCGCCCTTGAACTGGAAGGTGGTGTTGCGCCCGAGGACGAGGATGTCCGGGTACTGCGCCAGGCGCGTGATGATGTCCTCGGTGATGCCGTCGGCGAAGTATTCCTGGCTGGGATCGCCGGAGAGGTTGTCGAAGGGGAGCACGGCGATGACCGGGCGGGAAGGGGCCTCGGGCTCGTCGAAGAGGCCGGCCTTGCGCAAGCCGTCTTCGACCTCGTCTATCTGTGCTTCACTCCAGTGATACAGTGTCAAATCCTGCCGCATCACCTCTGGATAGTCGGGGGCAATCTCGCGGAGCTGATCCAGGGCCTCTCGGGCCTCATCAAGGCGGCCCAGATGAGCGAGCGCCGCAGGCCTCATGACGAGCTTCCAGGTGTAGGGGACTCCCATCTTGCTCATGGCCGCCAGCGCGTCTTCGTATTCGCCGCGATTGAAGTGATGGCGGGCCGGCCCCAGATGCATCCACCAGATATGGTGCGGGCTCAACTGCTTGGCTCTGTCAAGCAGCGCCAGCCCGCGCTCGCACATGCCGGCGTGGCACAGATAGAGGCCGACCGCGCCGACGAAGAAGGATTCGTTGGGGTTCAGAGCGATCACGCGGTGCGCCGCCAGCACGAACTCATCTATCTCGCGCCTGAAGAAGTAATCTTCGACCATTGCCACCCAAGCGATCTGATTGTTCGGGGCTATCGCGATGGCCCGCTGGGCGTAGGCGCGAGAGCGCTCATAAGCGTCCGGCTGTGCCGGGAAGCCGTTGGAATATTCCTCCTGCACCAGCAACGCGAGCCAAGCCCAAGCGTCGGCGTAATCCGGCTCGGTTTCGATCACGCCCTCCAGGCAGGAGCGGGCGTCCAGGAACATGTCCACGGACCAAGTGAAATAGAACTTCTTGGCTCGCAAGACGCACTCGTATGAAACCAGACTCTCCGAGTGCGCGCCCGAGCTGTCCTCATAGCGGGCCTGATCGAGAATGCCGAAGGTTCCGGCGAGCGTGGCCACCACTTGCCCGGTGATCTCGTCCTGGATCGCGAACAGGCTCTCGGCCGAGAGCGGGCGGTCGAACTTGTCGCTCCAGACGATCGAGCCATCTTCCGCGCTCAACAGCTGGGTCGATATGCGGATCACGTCGTCCGTGCGCTGCACGCTACCTTTTAGGACGAAGGCGACACCGAGGTCGCGACCGATGTCCTTGGCGCTGGCCTGGGTTCCCTTGTAGCGGATGGTCGAATCCTTGCCGATCACGAACAGCGAGCGAAACCGTGAGAGCGCGACCAGGACGTCCTCGGTGATGCCGTCGGAGAAATAGTCCTGGTCGGGATTGCCGGAGAGATTGTCGAACGGCACCACGGCGATCGACGGCCCGGTGGGCAGCGGGATGATTGAGTCCTTGGGTTCTACGGTCGCTACTTCAGCTGGTGGCGGAGGCTCGGGCGATGGCCACAGCGCGACGGCGGCGACGACCGCTGCCGCCGCGACCGCGCCTGCCAGGGCCAGCAGCCGGGTTCGCTTCGGCTTGACCGCCGCCGCCACCCCCTCCGGCAACAGCCGATAGGCCCTGACCGGCTCCGAGAGGTTCTTGCCCTCGTGCTCGCCGAGGTCCGCGAAGCCGACATCGAGGCGGTCGCGCACGCTGCCGCGAACGGCGTCCGAGATCGTAACGCTGCCCGGCTCGCAAAGGGCCTCCAGGCGCGCGGCGACGTTCACCCCGTCACCATAGACCGTGCCGTCGGCCTTCTCGTGGATGTCGCCAAGATGGATGCCGATGCGGAAGCGCATGCGGCGGGCTTCGGGCACATTCTCATTGAGCGCCGCCAGGTCTTCCCGGATCGCCAGCGAGGCGCGCACGGCGCCGCCCGTGGTCTCGAAAACCGCCAGCACGCTGTCGCCGGCCGTGTCCACCACGCGGCCCCGGTTGGCCTCGACGTGCTCGATGAACACCGCCCGCGCGCGGTCCAGCGCCGCGATGGTCGCCTTCTCGTCGTTGGCCATCAGGCGCGAATAGCCGACCGCGTCCGCCGCCAGGATTGCCGCCACGCGCTCGGTAATGCCGTCTTGGCCGTCGTCTTCGCTCACGCGGCAAATCCCCCTGGTGGAATGGTACGGCTTGCCAGCGCTAGGTGCAATGCAACTAAGCGGGGAGCGGGGTCAGGTCTTTCATTTTAGCATATTAGGGTATTCTAAAATGCTAAAATGAAAGACCTGACCCCAGCTTTGCGGCCCCAGCCTTGCGACCGGCCTTCGGCCGGCGCTTTGAAGCTGCCATGGGCGCCGGCGCTCTCCAGCGCTATACTTCGCGTCATGACCGAGCCTTCAGGGGAATTGCGCCGTGGCTGGACCACCGGCGCCTGCGCGACAGCGGCGGCGGCGGCG
>CAZVDW010000428.1:0-7651 GCA_964625645.1 uncultured Rhodospirillaceae bacterium | reverse complement strand
ATATATTCGTCTATGCTCGCCAGCCGATACAATTGCCCAACATCGTCGTATCCGAGAATGTCGGCCATGGCCTGGTTGGCCAGGAGTACCCGGTCGTCGCGATGGACGATGATGCCTTGGATAGAGCCCTCGATGAGATTGCGAAAGCGTGTCTCGCTGGCCTTCAAAGCCACTTCAGCGCGTTCGTGCTCGATGAGTTCTCGCTGCAGGCTCTGGGTTCTATGATCGACTTCGCGCTCAAGCGCGACATTTCGCTCTTGAGCAGCTTCTTCTGCAGCCTTGCGCTCGGTGACATCGTGAAAAGTTCCAATGATAACTTGCTCGCCGTCAAGGCTGGTTATTTTGGCAGACACGACCGCCCAGATTTCTTCTCCGTCCGCGCGCCGCAAACGGAGTTCAATGTTGTGAGCTACACCGTCGTGGCTGAGGCGTTGTCGGAGTGCATCTCTATCCTCCGAATCAACATAGTGGTCCGCTGCGCGTGCGCCAATTAGCGCCTCGGCCGATGACTGACCAATAACATCGGCGTACAACGGGTTAGCATAAATGATTGTACTGTCATCAAGGCGAGTGAGAGCGATCGCGATAGGGCTCTCATCCAGCAAGCGTCGCCATACTAAGGTGTTCATCATGCGGCGCAGGACTGAGATCCGAATTCAAGAGATCCGAAAAAGCGCTGCTCGCGTTTTCGCATTTCGCCTCCGTTAAAGCCTGCCTTCCGAACGGTTATCATCAAGCTCCATGTTCTGCAATACGGATATAACGTCCGACGCGAAAGGGTTTTGGGGGCACGAGCTGAATCGTTTCTTCCTTTAATCTCCGCTTGCTTCGGGCGGAAGCGGGCACAGAAAAAGAAGTGTCTGGAATGGCTCTTCCGGCTGTACCCTGACCATGCCTACCACTCACACTACATCTTCAACCTCGGACGGTTGACGGAAAATTCCGGTTTCCCGCGACCTTCCTCGGATTCACTCCTATGTGTGGATGGCGCAAATTGGCATGAGTTGATTTAACGTTACTGCAGTGCGGTCGGATGCTACTTTGTGTTCTGCGTCTTGGCACGGAATGGCTTCTTCGGAATGGCAGTTTTTGGCTACTTTTGCCTGTTCTCGTGCCCCGCATACAACGTCCGATATACTCTCAATAGCCGACTCCAGCCTAGCGCACCCTTTCCCCGTCGCCTGGCCCGCTCCGATGCAGCTCGAATTCAGTCCCGTGGATGCACGGCCACATGGCACGGCCGTTGCCGCCGCGTATGTCCGGGAGCTGGTCGGATCGGCTCGCGGCGTGCAGTGAGGCTCCATCAGCCAAGGCCGACACACCTCGAAGCCGCCAGCGCGGGGGGACACTGACGACTTCGCAAGGAGCCTTCATGTGGAGACCCAGGAGCCTATCAGGCTGCGTGCTTCGCGCCTTGATCCAGGTCGAAATCGGCCTTCGCCCGGCGGCGGAACCTGCCGCGAAGCGGCCCGGCACTCGCCCCGGCCGACATTTCAAGCTAGACTCCCCATGGTCAAGGAAAGTCTCCGGCAGAGGGAAGCCTTCACACGCCCGACGCGGCCATGACGTTGTTTCTCTGGGAGTGTTCCGGCTCATGACCCCAACCGTCAAACGGTTAGACGCGACTCTCGGCGCTATCGTAACCGATATCGATCTGGCCGCTATGGACGAGGCCACGTGGCGGCGGGTCGAGGACGCGTTCCACCAATACGCCTTGCTGGTCTTTCCCGCCCTGAGCTTGAGCGAGCAGGCGCAGATCGCCTTCGCCAGGCGCTTCGGTGCGATGGAGCTGTTGCGCGACGATCCCGAGGCCGAGGCGGTGATGATCAGCAACCAGGTTGCCGATGGCTCGCTGACCGGACCCGACGACCACCTCTACAAGGTGCTGCGCGGCAACGAGGGCTGGCATACGGACAGCTCCTACATGCCGCTGGCGGCGAAGGCCTCGGTGCTGTCGGCGCAGGTGGTGCCGCCGGCCGGTGGCGAGACCGAGTGGGCCGACATGCGCGACGCCTATGACAAGCTCGACCAGGCGCTGAAGGACCGCATAGACGGTTTGTCGGCTTATCATTCGATATACCAGTCCCAGGCCAAGATCGGCTACGCCATCGAGACCGGCGCCGGTTATGGCTTTCACACAAAAGGCGCGCCGCTGCGCCCGCTGGTCAAGCTGCACCCGGTGACCGGGCGCAAGGCGCTGTTCATCGGCCGTCACGCCTATCGCATTCCCGGCATGGCCGACGGCGAGGCGCAAGCACTGCTCGACGAGCTTACGGATTTCGCCTGCCAGCCGCCGCGCACCTATGCCCACAGCTGGCAGCCGGGCGATGCCATCATCTGGGACAATCGCTGCGTCCTGCACCGGGCGCGGCCCTACGACACCAACGAGACGCGCATCATGCGGCACACCCGCATCGCCGGCGAGCCCGAGAGCGAGCTTGCCGAGACCGGCCGCGACGAGCGGGCGAGAGAATTCGAGCCTTCGGCATCCAACCGTTAGCTTTTCCTGGGGGGAGAGACATGCGTATCGTGCGTTTTCTGGTCGGACTGCTGCTGCTGTTGCTGGTCGTCGTTGTCGCCGGTGTGGGCTATGTCATACTGGGCTTTCCCAAGGTCTCGCCGGCGCCCGAGATGGCGATCGAGGCGACGCCCGAGCGGCTTGAGCGCGGGCGTTACCTGGCCGAGCATGTGATGGGCTGCAAGGCCTGTCATTCGCAGCCGCGCGTCGACCGCTATGCCTTCCCGCCGGTGGCCGATACCGCCTATGGCGGCGGCACCCGCTGGGGCCCGGAGGAGGGTCTGCCCGGCGTCGTGGTCTCCGCCAACCTGACGCCGCACGCGCTCGGCGACTGGTCCGACGGCGAGATCCACCGCGCCATCTCAAGCGGCGTCAGCCGCGACGGCTCGGCGCTGTTCTCGCTCATGCCCTATCCCTTCTACGCCAAGGTCGATAGCGAGGATATTTCCGCCGTGGTGGCCTATCTGCGCTCGCTGGCGCCGGTCGTCTCGTCGCCGCCGCGCCAGCAGCTCGATCCCATCATGTCCTTGATCGTGCGCACCATGCCGGCCGACCCCAGCCCGCGGCGCCTGCCCGACGGCACGGATAGCGTGGCGCTCGGCGAATATCTCGCCACGGCGGCGTTGTGCGAGGATTGCCACACGGACTTTGCCGGCGGGCGTTTCGTCGGCACGCCGTTTGCCGGCGGCCGGGCCTTCCCCCATCCCGGGCTTGGGCTGTTCCGCAGCGCCAATATCACGCCCCACGGCGAGACCGGCATCGGCGGTTGGTCGCGCGAGGATTTCATCGCCCGCTTCAAGGCGCAGCCGCCTGAGGCCTATGACGACTGGGAGGTGGTGCCCGGCGAGGAAAACACCATCATGCCCTGGTGGGCCTATGCCGGCATGACCGAGCGCGACCTCGGCGCCATCTACGATTACCTGCAGAGCCTGCCCGCGACGGCGAACGAGGTGGTGCGGTTCGAGCCGCTGCCGGTCGCGGACTGAGGCCTACTCCTCAGCCTCGGCCTCGGCGACGACGATCTCGTCGCCCGCCGCCACGGCCTCGTGCAGGGTGGTCCTGGCGCTGGCGCAGCCGCTGGCCGAGACGGTGGCGATGATGGCATAGCCATCCTCGCCGGCGCAGGCGCGCAATACCTTGTCCTTGCCCGCCTTCATGCGCCCGGCCCAGAGCACCTTGCCGTCGCAGACCATGTCGCGGATCTCGACGATGTATTCCAGGGCCGTCGGGTTGGCGATGCGCACCTTGACCTGATCCGCGGCCAGGGCCGGTGCGAGCGACGCCGACAGCAGGGCCGCAAGCGCGGCGAACATGGTCTTCATGGCGGCGTCTCCTCTTCCCGGCCGGGAGTATAGGCCGCAAGCCCGGCCGGCGCTATGGTGCGGCCAAAGATGAGGAGGACCAGGAATGCTGGACAGTGTCGTCGATGCCGCCGCCGATGCCTTGCCCATCGCCGTGGTGGGTAAGGCCGCCTGGGGGGCGTGGCTGGAAGGCCGGCCGGCGCCCGAGCGGGCCTGGCTGGAGGGCAGCGGCTTCAAGCCCGATGCCGGCCGGGCCGCGCTGCTGCCGGGCGCTGACGGGGCACCTTCGGCTGCGGTCGCGGTCGTCGGCGAGGCGCCCGACCTGTGGGATTTCGCGGCCCTGGCCGAGGCCCTGCCGGCGCGCGCCTGGCGGCTCGGCGATGCCCAAGGCTTTACGCTCGACGCTGCCGCCGCCACGGCTGCGGCGCTCGGCTGGATGCTCGCGGCCTATCGCTTCAGCCGCTACCGCGATCGCCTCGACCCGGCGCCGGTATTGCTGGCGCCCGAGCGCGCCGACCTGGCCCATGCCAGGCGTCTGGCCGCCGCCGTCGGCCTGGTCCGCGACCTGGTCAATACGCCCGCCAACGATCTCGGCCCGGCCGAGCTCGAGGCCGCGGCGGCGACCGTGGCCGAGGCCGGCGGAGCGAGCTTCCGCACCATCTCCGGCGAGGCGCTGGCCGAGGGCTATCCCATGATCCACGCGGTCGGGCGCGGCAGCGAGCGGGCGCCGCGCCTGCTCGACTTCAGCTGGGGCGAGGACGACGCGCTGAAGCTGACCCTGGTCGGCAAGGGCGTCTGCTTCGATTCCGGCGGCCTCGACCTCAAGAGCGCCGACGGCATGCGGCTGATGAAAAAGGACATGGGCGGTGCCGCGCATGTGCTGGCCCTGGCCCAGGCCATCATGGACGAAGGCCTGCCCGTGCGCCTGCGCGTGCTGGTGCCGGCGGTCGAGAACGCGGTATCGGGGTGCGCCTTCCGGCCCGGCGACATTGTGGCCACGCGGGCGGGCAAGAGCGTCGAGATCGGCAATACCGACGCCGAGGGCCGCCTGGTGCTGGCCGACGCCCTGGCCGAAGCCGACAGCGAGGCACCGGACCTGGTGATCGATATCGCCACCCTGACGGGCGCGGCGCGCGTCGCGCTCGGCACCGATGTCGGCGCGCTCTTCAGCGACGACGATAGCGTGGCCGAGGCTTTGCACGCCGCGGCAGAGACGGAATCCGACCCCTTGTGGCGCTTGCCGTTGTGGAAACCCTACCGAGAGCACCTCTCCTCGGAGGTCGCGGATATCAACAATATTTCCGAGGGACCCTATGGCGGCGCGGTGACCGCAGCACTTTTCTTGCAAGAGTTTTTGGAAAAATCGTCCGCGTGGGCCCATCTAGACATCATGGCCTGGAACCGGAGCCACCGGCCGGGCCGGCCCAAGGGGGGCGAGGCGATAGCATTGCGTGCATTCTACGCCATGATTCGCAATCGCTATACCCGGACAGGCGCTTTGTGATGGAACCAACCGAGGACGGCGAGACACCGCATGAGCCAAGCTTTGATCACCAACGACGTCCTGGGGCTTTCGCGCACAGTCCTCGTCAGCATGGTGCGAAACGACCATCCTGACCTCTCCATGCGGCAGCTGGCGCTGCTCCTGAGCGTCTACACCACGACGCCGCCGCACACCGTGCGCGGCCTGGCGCGGTCGCTCAATATCTCCAAGCCGGCGATAACCCGGGCGCTGGACCGCCTCGGCAGCTTCGACCTGGTGCGCCGCAAGCGCGACAGCGCCGACCGCCGCAACGTGCTCATCCAGCGCACGGTCAAGGGCTCGGTCTATCTCAGCGAGTTTACCGACCTCTTCGCCGACGCCGCCGACAGCGAAGCCCGCGACGCGGCGTAGGGGCGGGCGGGCCGCCGCGCCATGCCCATCCTGGCGCTTCTCGGCCTATTACTGATCTTCGCCGTCGTGCTTGGCCCCGGCCTCTGGGCCAAGGCGACATTGGCGCGGCACGCGGCACAGCGCGGCGATATCCCCGGCACGGGGGCCGAGCTGGCGCGCCATCTGCTCGATCGTTTCGGGCTGCAGTCGGTGGCGGTGGAGGCTGTCCCCGCGGGCGATCACTATGCCCCGCAGGCGCGCGCCGTGCGCCTGGCGCCGACCGCCCATGACGGCCGCTCGGTAACCGCGGTGGCGGTAGCGGCGCACGAGGTCGGCCACGCCATCCAGCACCGCGACGGCTACGGCCCGCTGCAGACGCGCACCCGCCTCATCAAGACCACCGTGTGGGTGCAGCGCCTCGGCGCCGGCCTCGCCTACGCCTCGCCCATGATCGGCATCTTCGCCCAGTCGCCGGGCGTGATGCTGGCTTTCGTCGTCGTGGGCGTCGCCGCGATGGGCGTCGCCGTGCTGGTCAACCTCGTCACCCTGCCGGTGGAGATCGACGCCAGCTTCCGCCGTGCCCTGCCGATCCTCGAACAGGGCGGCTACCTCGAAGCGGCCGACATCCCCGCGGCCCGCCGCATCCTGACGGCCTGCGCGCTGACCTATCTGGCAGCCTCGCTGATGTCGCTGGTGCAGTTCTGGCGCTGGATGCGGTTCTTTCGCTAGACGCCGCTCGGCTTGGGTCCGGCGCCTGTTTCTGGCATAAAGGATGGCGGGGGTGCGACGAGAAGAGAGGCTTCCGTCGATGTTCCGCTGTCTGGCCATCGTATTGCTTGCCGCATCGTTATGGGCGTGCGCGGCGACCCGCTTCGAAGCCGCGCTCAGCGACGGCGACCGGGCACACATGGCGGCAGCCGTGCAGGCGGCGCTGGAGAGCGACCGCACCGGCGAGGGCCGCGTCTGGGAAAATCCGCAGACCGGCCGTCGCGGCACGGTGACGCCAATGCGCACCTGGCGCGACGAAGATGGCCGGCCCTGCCGCGACTATCAGGCGCTGTTCACGGTCAGCAATACCGCTCGCGCCTCCTATGCCAGCGCTTGTCGTGAGCCGACGGGGATCTGGGTCGAGATCCGATCGCCCAGCCGCTACGCCGCTCCGGGATACGCGCATTACCAGCGCCCGCGGCTCCATCTCAGCTTCGGCTTCGGCCATCACTTCGGCCACCACCCGCTCGGCCTTCACCATGACCACCATTTCGGGCTCTATCCGTGGCACGACGACCGGCACTGGCCATACTACTGATTGGGCTGACGCGAGGGTATGGATTTTGGGAACATGTTGCGGTGTTGCCCATGCGCCGCGGATGCGGAGACCACCCAATTGCCCGGCCGGCATCCGTTGCCGCGCCCGGTACCAGCGCGAAACTCCGCTGCGCGGATACCAAGTCTCCCTCCCCTCACTTCCGCATCCCTGTTGATGCGGGATCGAGAGAGCAGGTGACTTGGCAGGTGCGACGTGCTCTAGCATTCCGATGCCATCTTCGGCCAGCGTCGGACCAGACCCGGTCTGGAGCTGACAGACCCGGTCAAAGGAGAAAGGCCGCGATCACCTGGCCGGTGCCCGAGCTGGGGAAATAATCGGTGACGATGTCAACGCCATTCGAGTAGTCATCCCAGCCAAGGGCGCCCAGCAGCATGGCCGTGTCGTGCATGCCGCCCTCGCCGGCGCAATGGCGGGCGTAATCGGGCAGCATTTTCAGGAATGTCGCGAAATCCCCCCGTTGCCAAAGCTCCAGGACACGCAGATCCGCCTGCCGGTTGAATTCGGAGGAAATCGTGAAGGTGCCGTCGTTGGCGGCATAGAGCTCGTCGTCCCAGATTCGATGCGACAGGGAGCCCGACGCCAGCAGCACGACCTTGCTCTCGCTGTCGGTGATCGCTTCCCGGATGGCTTCG
>CAZVDW010000427.1:0-3414 GCA_964625645.1 uncultured Rhodospirillaceae bacterium | reverse complement strand
GCGCCGTCCGCGGCGTCCGGCGAGTGAGCGGGATCGGAGAGCGGTGGTGGCGACGGCGTCGACAGCAGTCGTTGAGAGAGAGTCCGTGCGCCGCTGCGTTGTCAGCGGCCGGAGGCTCGACAAGCGGCAGCTGATCCGCTTCGTCGCCGCGCCGGATGGCGCCGTCGTTCCCGATATCGAGTTGACCCTACCCGGCCGCGGCTTGTGGGTTGGCGCCGAACGGGCGCTGGTCGAGCGCGCTGTCGCCAAAGGGCGGCTGTCCCGCCTCGGCTGTCCGGCCGCGGAGATGGCCGATCGCATCGAGGCGTTGCTGGCGCGCCGCTGCCGCGAATTGCTGGGCTTGGCGAAACGCGCGGGCCTGGCGGTTGCCGGCATGGAGAAGGTGCGCGCCTGCCTTGCGGCGGGCGAGGCCCGTGTGATCGCCGAAGCCCGCGATGGTGCCGAGGATGGCGCGGCGAAGATCGCGCGGCTGGCGGCGTCGGCGGCACCGGCGCCGGTTCTGGTGCGTGTGCTGGAGCGGGCCGAGCTCGGCCTGGCGCTAGGCCGCGAGGATGCGGTTCATGTCGCCTTGCGGCACGGGCGCTTGAGTGATCTGTTCCTGGACGAGATGCGAAGGCTGGCAGGCTTTCGCAGCGGCGCGGCAGAGGCCGCAGCCGCGAAGCGAATCTGAAGGAGGCCGAAGGGCGAAGATGAGCGAAAACAAAGATAGCGGCGAGAAGAAGACCCTCGGCCTTTCGCGACCGGGCAAGCTCGAGCTGCGCAAGACCGTGGGCGGCGGACAGGTTCGCCAGAGCTTCTCTCACGGCCGCAGCAAGACGGTTCAGGTCGAAGTGAAGAAGAAGCGCACCTTCCAGCGTGGCGAATCGGGTGCGATGTCCGAGGTGACGCGGGGGGCGGCGGTCGCGGCCGAGACGCCCGTCGAAGAGGAAGTGGTGGCGCCGGAGGCGACGCCGAGCCATCTGACGGGCGAGGAGCGCGCGGCGCGCGCACGCGCGCTCGAGAGCGCGCGCCAGGACGAGGCGGACGCCGAGCGCGAACGCAAGGAACAGGCGGAGGAAGACGAGCGCAACCGGGTTGCGGCGGAAGAGGCCGAGCGGCGCGAGGCGGAAGAGCGCGCCGCCGAGGAAGCGCGGCGGGAGACCGAGCGCAAGACTACCGAGGAGGCCGAGAAGGCGCGCCAGGAGGCCGCCGCCGCCAAGGACACCGCCAAGCCGGCGGCCGAGAAGCCGGCGGCCAAGCCCAAGGCCAAGGCGCCTGCCCGGCGCAAGGAGGCGGAGGCGGAGGCGGAGGAGAGCGCCGCGGCGCAACAGCAGCGCCGCAAGAAGGGCCATGGCCACCGACTCTCGATAGAGCGTCGCGATCAGCGCCGCCGGACTGGCAAGCTGACCGTCGTGCAGGCGCTTAGCGACGAGGAGCGCCAGCGCAGCCTGGCCTCGGTGCGCCGGGCGCGCGAGCGCGAGAAGCGAGCGGCCGCGGGCCGTCAGACAGGCGAGGTACGCAAGGTCGTGCGCGAAGTTGTTGTTCCCGAAGCGATCACCGTCCAGGAGCTCGGCAATCGTATGGCCGTGCGTGGCGGCGAAGTGGTCAAGGCCCTCATGAAGATGGGCGTGATGGCGACCGCCAATCAGGTTATCGATGCCGACACCGCCGAGCTAGTGGTGTCCGAGTTCGGCCATCGCCTCAAGCGCGTCAGCGAGGCCGATGTCGAGGTCGGTCTCAGCGGACCCGAGGACAGCGCCGAGCAGCTGCAACCGCGGGCGCCGGTGGTCACGGTCATGGGCCATGTCGACCACGGCAAGACCTCGCTCTTGGATGCCTTGCGCGCCACCGACGTGGCGGGTGGCGAGGCCGGCGGTATCACCCAGCATATCGGCGCCTATCAGGTCGATATGGCGTCTGGTGCCAAGATCACCTTTCTCGACACGCCGGGCCATGCCGCCTTCTCGCAGATGCGCCAGCGCGGCGCCAACACCACCGATATCGTCGTCCTGGTGGTGGCCGCGGACGATGGCGTGATGCCGCAGACGGCGGAGGCGATCCAGCACACCCAGGCGGCCGAGGTGCCGATGATTGTCGCCATCAACAAGATGGACCGTCCCGATGCCAATCCGGACAAGGTGCGCAACGAGTTGTTGCAGCACAATATCGTGGTCGAGGAGCTCGGTGGCGACGTGCAGACCGTCCCGGTCTCGGCGCTCAAGCGCGACAACCTGGACAAGCTGGAGGAGGCCATTCTGCTGCAGGCTGAAATCCTCGAGCTTGCGGCCAATCCGGACCGGCCGGCCGAGGGCGTGGTCATCGAGGCGCGGCGCGAGAGCGGGCGTGGCGTCGTCGCGACCCTGCTCGTTCAGCGCGGCAGCTTGCGCATTGGCGATATCGTGGTCGCGGGCAGCGAATGGGGCAGGGTGCGGGCGTTGATCGACGACCGCGGCGCTAACATCAGAGAGGCCGGGCCGTCGGAGCCGGTCGAGGTGCTCGGTCTCAATGACACGCCGCAGGCCGGCGACGAAATGGTCGTGGTGGCGGACGAGGCGCGTGCCCGCGAGGTGACCGAATATCGCCAGAGCCAGCGCCGCGAGCGTACGGCGCTCGCCGGCGCCCGCGGCTCGGTCGAACAGATGCTGTCGGAGATCGCGCAAGGAGAGGCCAAGGAGCTGCCGCTGGTCATCAAGGCCGACGTGCATGGCTCGATGGAGGCCATCCTGGCCAGTCTCGCCAACCTGACCAAGAACGAGGACGAGGTTTCGTCGCGCGTCTTGTTGTCGGGTGTTGGCGGCATCAGCCGCTCGGACGTCACCTTGGCCGCCGCGTCGAATGCCGTGATCTTCGGCTTCAACGTGCGCGCCGACCCCTCGGCGCGGGCCATGGCCAAGCGCGATGGCGTCGATATCCGCTACTACTCGGTGATTTACGAGTTGCTGGAGGATGTGCGCGGCATGCTGTCGGGCATGCTGGCGCCTGTCGAGCGCGAGGAATTGCTCGGCTATGCCCGCATCAAGGAGGTCTTCAACATCACCAAGGTCGGCAAGGTGGCCGGTTGCGAGGTGACCGAAGGCAGCGTCCGGCGCGGTGCCCATGTGCGTATCCTGCGCGACAATGTGGTGATTCACACAGGCGCCCTGTCGAGCCTCAAGCGCCACAAGGAAGAAGTGCGCGAAGTCAAGGAAGGCCTCGAGTGCGGCCTGGGTTTCGAGAATTATCAGGACATCAAGCAAGACGACGTCATAGAGGTTTTCGCTATCCAACGGGTCGCGCGCGAGCTGCAGGCGTGAGGCTAAGGCGGCGATGGTGCGCAAGCGCGGCAAGGGGCACGGGCCCAGCCAACGTCAGCTTCGGGTCGGCGAATCCCTGCGCCATGCGCTCGCCGAGCTGCTGGGGCGGCGCGAGCTGCGGGACCCGGCTCTGGCCGGGGTG
>CAZVDW010000426.1:0-2277 GCA_964625645.1 uncultured Rhodospirillaceae bacterium | reverse complement strand
TCCCCACCAGCAGGCCGTCGAGACCGCGGCCGTCGAGCTCGGCGCGGAGCCGGGCCAGGCGCTTGGCGCTGGCCGCCGCATCGGCCGTCGCCGAGGCTGGCCGGCAGCCGTCGATCAAGGCCAAAAGCGCCTGTGCCAATGCCGGCGAAGGTGCCGGCACGATCAACGCCAAGGCTGCAGCCGGATCGGCCGCCGCCGGGGCGGCAGCGATGCCGGCGGCCAGCGTCTCGACCTCGGCAAGCGGCATCTCGACCCCGGCGTCGGCGAGCAGGGCCTCGATCTCGGCACCGTCGGACACCGTCGTCGGCGCCTCGCTGCTGTCTTTCCCAGCGGTCATCGGCCGATTATGCCCAGGCATGCGGGGGGAGTGCAACGAGCCATGCGACGGCCGCATTGCTGCGCTGCAAAATGACCCTGGGCGAGCGTCTGTCCGGGCCTTGTGGCGGTCCCGGCCGGCGCTATATGAGAGTGACCGAACACGGAACCTAAGTATCTGGAGTACAAGAGATGTATCTGCACCGAGAATTCCTCGCCACGAGCCACGTCCTGGCCTCGATCGGAAAGGGCGAGACGCCCGACTACATCGACGTCGAAGCTGCCGTCCTTCGCGGCCGCAACATCCGTGCCGAGTCGTTCGGCCGCCTGCTCGACAAGACCGGCGCCGCGATCGCCAAGGGCGTCCTCGGCATTGCCCAGGGCATCAGCCGCTGGCAGCGGGAGGCGGCGGCCTTGCGCGAGCTGAATCGTCTGGACGCCCGCCTGCTCGCCGACATCGGCCTGACGCGGGGCGACATCGAGCGCGCCGCCCGGGAAGGCCGCAAGATCCAGCAGCCGGCAGCGCCCGCTTCGACCGCGCCCGCCGCGGCGGCCAACGACGGCGGCAGCCGCCAGGACCAAGAGGCCGCCTGACCGGTCGCCAAGAACCGATCGATCGCCGATCGATATCAAGCGTTACCGAAGGCGGCGCCCGAAGACGAAGAGGAACCGGAGATGATCCGGTTCCTCTTCCCTTGCAGCGAGGGAGCCCCGCTGCAAGCGGCCGTCGCGTCACCGCCGTCAGCCCCGACGATCGAACCCCGCGTCAAGTTGCCGTCACGCAGCCACACGCATTCCGATTGGTGACATCGCCGCGCCAGTTGCCCTATCCTTTATGCAGGATAGCGGTTCTGAAGCTATGCCGGGGGGGACCAGGCATGAGCGATCGATCCCCATCGAGCGGGTCAGACGTGGTCGTCAAGATCGTCGACCTGCACAAGTATTTCGGCGATCTGGAAGTCCTCAAGGGGATCTCCATGGAGGTGCACCAGGGCGACGTTCTGACCATGCTGGGGGCCAGCGGCTCGGGCAAGACGACGCTGCTCCGATGCATCAACTTCCTGGAAGAGCCGACCTCGGGCGAGACCTATATCGACGGCCGCCCGATGGGCTTTCGGATCGACGACAAGGGCCAGCGCCGCCATGCCCGACAGGCCGAGATCAACGCCCTGCGGATGGAGATCGGCATGGTCTTCCAGCAGTTCAATCTGTGGCCGCACATGACCGCGTTCGAGAACATCATCGAAGCGCCGCTCAGGGTTCGCAAGCAGCCGCGCCGCGAGGTCGAGGAGATCGCGATGCAGCTCCTCGAAAAGGTCGACCTCATGGACAAGAAGGATCAGTACCCGGTGCGGCTCTCGGGCGGGCAGCAGCAGCGGGTCGCCATCGCCCGGGCGCTGGCGATGCAGCCGAAGGTGATGCTCTTCGACGAGCCGACCTCCTCGCTCGACCCAGAGCTGATCGGCGAGGTCTTGGGCGTCATGCGCGCGCTCGCCGAGGAAGGCACGACCATGATCGTGGTGACGCACGAAATCGGCTTCGCCCGCGAGGTCTCCGATCGCGTGTTGCTGCTGCATGACGGCCTGATCGAAGAAGAAGGCACCCCGGAGGAAGTGATCATGAATCCGAAGAGCGAGCGCAGCCGGCAATTCTTCTCCACCATCCTGCACTGAGCGGCATCCGGCCATGTCGGAGAGTTTGACGCAGGCCCTCGGGGCATTCGATCCCGAGTTGTTCTGGGAATACCGGGCGGTCCTGCTGCCGGGCATTCTCTATAACTTCTACGTCTTCTTCCTGACTGTCGGCGTTGCCATCGGCCTCGGCCTCGTCGCCGCCGTGCTGCGTCTGAGTTCGAATTTCGTCCTGCGCGGCATCGGCACGATCTACGCCGAGCTTTGCCGGAACACGCCCGAGTACATCACGCTGATTTGGATCTTCTACGTGCCGCCGCTGCTGTTGAGC
>CAZVDW010000425.1:0-8510 GCA_964625645.1 uncultured Rhodospirillaceae bacterium | reverse complement strand
GATCCGCAAGGCTGCTGCGCGAACCTATGACGAGCTATGGCAAGCCGCCGGAGCCGTCTGCGACCTCTTCTCGGAAGAAGAATGCCAAAACTATTTCAAAGCTGCCGGATATGAGGCCAATTAAATGCGACACGCTCTAGTGCGATGGCAATTAATTTATCGTCAGGCAAGATATCCACGTCCAGATAAATAAAAAATCTATGCTTACTTGTTTGTGGCGTAGCAATATACCGGCATAATTCACGAATTGATTTTCGTAGATCAGAGTTTTTTCTAGCGAAGAGCCACCAATTTAGCCTCCTATATGGTTCCTTGTTGTGGGCGCGCTCCGGCCTAACTCGGTCATACAACCACTGGTACACTTTAGGAAAATTTTCTCTTACAGCGTCCTCTGACATCCCGTGGAGATCAATTACCAAGACGTGGCGCGGCTTGTCCGTAATGTCTTTTCCATTCCTATAAGGCCGAATATGTTTGTCCAAGCTTGGATCTCGCCCGAGGCCCAAGTCGCGTGCTTGTTGTGCAGAGACAACAAATCCTGAACCATGGGGAATTACGCCGCGTGTGCTAAGCTTAGATGCTGCGGCTAGATTTACTGCGCTAGTTACGTCTGCACCGATTTTTAGATCAGAATGAACCTTGCCGTATTCATAATCTAATTCAACTTCCACTCCTTCGACGTCACCCTCTCCTTCAGATCTGACAAATGCCAATTGTCCGCCTTGTTGTCCGGCTTGACCAACAATCATACTTATCCTGACGGCAGCGCCATCGACGGTATCGACCCATGGGTGGTCAGGAATTGCGAACACAAGAGAGAGTGGCATCTTGGCCTCTAAATGCCGCTGGACGATCCGTCGGTTGAATGCCTGACCCAGGCTGTTCGTGGTAATGAGCCCGAAGCGCGTTGCCTTGCCCTCACGGACGAGTCCCGCCGCCTTGTGCCACCAGTACATGACGTAATCGGCGGAATTGGGAACATCTTTCCAAGCTTGGCGCAAGGCCTCCACATAGCCGTCGCCAAGCGCCATTCGCATGCGCTTGTTGCCGATAAACGGCGGATTTCCAACCACGAAATCGGCCTCGGGCCACTGCGCGGGACGAGGGTTGGTGTAGCGGTAGGTTTCGATGCGGGCGGTCTCGTCGGGAACCTCCTCACCGGTCACCGGTGAAGGCTTGGTGGTGCGGCCGTCCCAGCGGGTCACGGGCTTGCCGTCCTCGTGCCTGACGATCTCCTGCTCGTCCCAGTCCAGCACCGCGTCGCGGCATTCGATGTTGTGGAAGTTCCGCAGCACCGGCTGCGCCGGCATGGTCCTGCCGCGGGTTCTGAAGTGCCATTGCAGATAGCCGATCCACAGTACCAGCTCGGCGATCACGGCGGCGCGCGGATTGATCTCGATGCCGAGGAACTGGTGCGGATCGACGGTATGGCGGTCCATCTCCAGGAAATACTGGTCCTCGCCGAGCTCCGCGGCGAGATCGACCACCTCGCCTTCGAGGCGCTTCATGTGCTCCAGGGTGACATAAAGGAAATTGCCCGAGCCGCAGGCGGGATCAAGCACCCGCGTGTTGCACAGCGTGCGGTGAAAGGCACGGACCTCGTCCAGCGCCTCCTTCACCTTGCCCGCATTGGCCTGCATCACGGCAGAGGTCCTGATATTGGTCCAATCCTCGCGCAACGGCTCGATCACCGCCGGCATGACCAGACGCTCGACATAGGCGCGCGGCGTGTAGTGGGCGCCGAGCTTATGGCGCTCGCGCGCATCCAGCGCGCGCTCCAGCAGGGTGCCGAATATCGCCGGCTCGACATCCTGCCAATCGGCCCGCGCCGCCTCGGCAAGCAGGGCCAGCTGCTCCTCGTCGATCGGGATGGCGTCGGAGTTTTCGAACAAGCCGCCGTTGAAGCGCAGAAGGTCGTCGCGAAGAATCGGCGAAAAACCGCCGCTGTCCATGGTCTCCCACAGCGATTTGGCCATGGGATGGAACTTGTCCGCCTGTCCCTCGAGGCTTTCCAGAAGCTCGGTAAAGCCGTTCTTCGGCAGCAGCTCGACATCCTCGGCAAACATCGTGAACAGGCAGCGCATGAGGAACTGGGCAACCGATTCGGGTGCCCGGCCCGTCGCTTCGAGGGATTTGGCGAGGCGCGCAAGCCGGTCCGCGATATCACGGGTGACACGTGCCGAGCGGCGCGCCGGGTCGAGCGCCAAAGGATCGCTCCACACCGCCATGAGGCGCTCGCGAATCTCCGGTCTTGCCAGATCGTCCATGCCGACACGGAACGAGGCCGCGTCGGGGAACTGCGTGTAGGCCTTGCCGGAGCGTGCGAAGTCGGCGAACAGCTCGATGCAATGGCCGACATCGACGACAATCAGAAAAGGTGGCCAGCCTTCCTCGACCGGCAATGCCTTGGCATAGCCTTCCGCCTGGCCGCGGGCGCGCACCATGGCGTCGTCCCAGCCACCGGTGCCGCGAACCGCCGTGCCTTTCTTGGCGGGCTTCGTCGCCTTGCCATCACCACCAAAAAGCGGCAGCTCTTCCGCCGCCTTGGGATCGGAGCCCTGCTTTGCCTCGAGAACGAAGCAATCCCGCTTATAGAGGTCGATGCGGCCGTTGCCGCCATGGGCGAATTTGACGGCACGCTCGAAGACGTAGGCGTTCTCGCTGTCGTCAGGCAATGTCGGGTCGGGATGCGGCAGAGCCAGGAGATCGCACAGCTCGGAGATAAAGAGCTGGCAGTTGGCGCGCTCCGCAGCACCCGACTTTTTCCAGCGGGCGATGGAGTCAGCGATGTCCGAGCCGTCGTCCATGCTTCCCCCCTTGCCGGACTACTCTCGATACCTTAGCCGGGAGGTGTTGCGCAACCATTAGGATAGGGGCCGGTATCACTTGCCATACGCCTCAGGCTGCCAAGCCGGGCCAAAGTGGGGCCGCCGTCTATAGCCGATCGTCCGCGTGTGCTACCCGTGAGAGGCCGGGGCGGCCGAATGCGCTTGGCTCACGGCGTCTGGCGATAGACCGCGTCGACCTCGACCTGGTAGCCGTTGGCGAGGCGGTTGGTCTGGTTGAACATGCCGACCACGGCCATGAGCTCGCCGAGCATCTCGTCGTCCATGCCGAGCTTGCGCGCGGCCGCGGTGTGCGAGGCGATGCAGTATGGGCAGTTGTTGGTGGCGCTGACGGCGACCGCGATCAGCTCCTTGGTCAGGCGGTCGAGGCGGCTGTCGGCCATCACCGCCTCGATGCCGCGCCAGATGCGCTCCAGGGTCGGCGGGTGGCTGGCCAGGGTCTTCCAGATATTGGGCACGAAATCGATGCCGCGCGTCGCCATGATCTCGTCATAGAGCGCGCGCACCTCGTCATTCGCGTCGTCGTATTCCACCATCGTCACGGTCGCCATGCGGGCCTCCTCCTCTGCTGGGAGGCAGACTAATACATATGCTGGCCGCCGTTGATGGACAAAGTGGAGCCGGTCACGAAACCGGCCTCGTCGGCGACCAGGAAGAGCACGCCGCGGGCGATCTCCTCGGCCTTGCCGAGGCGGCCGACGGGGATGCGGGCGACGATCTTCTCGAGCACAGCCTCGGGCACGGCGGCCACCATGTCGGTGTCGATATAGCCCGGCGCGATGGCGTTCACGGTGATGCCCTTGCCGGCGCCTTCCTGGGCCAGGGCCTTGGTGAAGCCGTGAATGCCCGACTTGGCGGCGGCGTAGTTGACCTGGCCGTACTGGCCGGCCTGGCCGTTGATCGAGCCGATATTGACGATGCGCCCGAAACCGCTGGCGCGCATGGCCTCGATCACCGCGTGGCTCATGTTGAAGCAGGAGCCGAGATTGGTGTCGATGACCGCCTGCCACTGCGCCGGCGCCATCTTGTGCATGGTGCCGTCGCGGGTGATGCCGGCATTGTTGACCAGCACCGCCACCGGGCCGAGCTCCGCCGTCACCTTGGCGACGCCGGCCTCGCAGGCGCCCTAGTCGGAAACGTCCCAGCGGTAGACCGCGACGCGGCTGGCCTCGGCGAAGGCCTGGGCCCGCTCGTCGTTGGACGCATAGACCGCGGCCACGCGATAGCCCTGGTCCCGCAGCATTGTCGAGATGGCGGCACCGATACCCCGCGTGCCACCGGTTACGATCGCAACCCGTTCCGTCATCGCAGCCTCCCTTGCCGCATTTGCGAATAAGCCCGGCCTGTTTATGCTGCACTGCAACAAAACTCAACCGTTAAGTTCGAAGGCCCTCGATCCAGTCGGCCAGCGGGCGCCAGCACTCGGCCTCGGCGCGGCTGCCGACGACCATGCCGATATGGCCGGCGGGCGCCAGGCGCCGCACGGCGCCCGGAATCGCATCCGCCAGAGCCGAGGCCGAGGCGGCGGGCACGATGCGGTCGCGCTCCGGGATCAACGCCAGGCAGGGCAGACGCAAATCCGCGGGGCGCACCGGCGCGCCGTCTATCCGCCATTTGCCCTGCGCCGGCGTGTTCTCGCCATACCAGCCGAGCAGGCATTCCCGCGCCACGGGGCCCGCCAAGGGCACGCCGTCATTGAGCCAGTCCTCGATCTGCACGAAACGCAAGGCCGCCTCGCTGGTGGCATCGAGCGCGGCGAAGGCGCGAAACTTGTCGGCCACCTGCAGCGGCTGCATGGCGGCAAAGCAGGCCTGCAGGGCATCGACCGAAAGGCTGCCGGTCGCGGCGATTTGGGCCTCGAGCATGGGCGCAAACGTGCGCAAGGCGGCAGCATCCGCCGCGAAGTCCCAGGGCGTCGCCAGCAGCGCCAGGCCGGCCACCAGCGCCGGCCTCCGTTCCGCCGCCGCGACGGCCAGCGTGCCGCCCATGCAATAGCCGAGCACGGCAACGGGGCCGACGGCGGCTGCCGCCTCGAGCGCCGGGCACAGGCGTGCCATGACGTAATCGTCGAGGCCGAAGGCTGCCTCGGCCCCCCGCGGCTCGCCCCAATCGAGCAACAACGGCCGCAAGCCCCGCGAGGCCAGATAGGCGGCGAGGCTGCGCCGGGGCGCCAGGTCGAGCACGTAGGCTTTGTTGACCAGGGACGGCACGAGCAGCACCCGGGCGCCCGTCGCACCCGGCGCCAGATCGAGCAGACGGCTGCCGCCCTGCTGCCAGAGCACGGGCATATCCGTTGCTGCGCGGCGATAGGGGTGGGCCCAATAGGCCTCGATGCCGGCCAGGAAATCGGCGTGGCGGGCGGCAATCTCGTCGGCCAGCGCCGCGCTCAGCCTGGCCGGGTCGGCGGCTTGCAGCTCTCCCGTCAGCGCGGACGCCCAGGGCAGTGCGCCGGCGCGTGCCGCCGGCAACCCGGCCAGGGCGCCGAGCCAGACGGCGCTAGCCGCGCCGAGATGCGCCGAGAGCGGCCGCGGACCTATCCTCGCCGTCACCATTCCCCGCCCCATCTTGGCCAAGGGTCGCCGCCGCCGCGATCGTGGCCTCGGCCTGGGCCTGCCAAAGCTCGAGAAAACGCGCGGCGAGAGCCCGCATATCGGCCTCTGCGTCCATGGCAATACTATAAAGCGCGTTGGCCGCAAGAGGCCACGCTTTCCGCACTGCAACAATCTCGCTATAGTCGCGCCGAGCGAGCGACAAGCGAGGAGCTGCCTGGGCATGGCGAAAAAAACATCCGGCGACGGCGACGCGGTGGTCATCAAGAAATACGCCAACCGGCGCCTCTACAATACCGCCACCAGCAGCTACGTCACCCTCGATGACCTTTGCGAGATGGTCAAGAGCGGGGTCGATTTCGTCGTCTACGACGCCCGCAGCGAAGAGGACATCACGCGCTCGGTCCTGACCCAGATCATTTTCGAGCAGGAGGCCAAGGGCAACAATCTGCTGCCGATCAGCTTCCTGCGCCAGCTCATCGGCTATTACGATGACCGTCTGAACGCCGTGGTGCCGCACTATCTGGAAGCCACCATGGAGACCTTCGCGCGCAACCAGGAGCAAATGCGCCAGCAAATGGAAGACACCTTCGGCGATCTTTTCCCGGTGCGCCAGATGCAGGAGCTCGGCCAGCAGAACATGACCATGTTCCGCGATGCCCTGGCGATGTTCTCGCCCTTCGCCGAGCGTCCCAACGGTGGCGCCGAGCCGGCGCCCAAGGACGGCGGCGAGGACGATTCGATGGATGCGCTGAAACGCCAGGTGGCGCTCATACAGGCACAGCTCGACGCGCTCAGCCGCGGCGACAAATAGAGACACCAAACAGGGGAAAATCGTCATGCGCTTCGAAAACAAGGTGGTGTTGATCACCGCCGCCGCCTCAGGCATGGGCCGCGCCGGCGCTCTGCTGTTCGCCGCCGAGGGCGCCAAAGTGGTCGCCGTCGATATCGACGAAGCCGGCGTCAACGCCGTGGCCGACGAGGTCAAGGCGGCGGGCGGCGAGGCCACGGCGGTCACTGCCGACCTCACCAGCGATATGGAATCAAAAGGCATCGTGCAGGCCGCAAGCGACGCCTATGGCGGCCTCGACGTGTTGTGGAACCATGTCGGCCATCCCGGCCCGGGGCGCATCGAGGGCCTGGAGATGGGCGACTACGAGATCGCCATGGACCTCAATATCCGCTCCGTGCTCGTCACCTCCATCGAGGCCATGCCCGTGCTGCGCGCCCGCGGCGGCGGCGTGGTGCTGTTCACCGCCTCGATCGCCGGTCTCGCCGGCTCGCCCTTCAGCCCGATCTATTCGGCCGCCAAGTTCGGCGTCGTCGGCCTCATGCAGTCGCTGGCCTGCCGCTATGCGCCGGAAGGCATACGCGTCAACGCGGTCTGCCCGGCGCCGATCGACACGCCGATGCTGCAGGATTTCATGCTGCGCCCGGACACCCAGGGCAATCGCGAGGAGAATACCGCCCGCATGCGCGCCAACATCCCGCTCGGGCGCGTCGGCAAGCCCGAGGAAGTGGCCAAGGCGGCGCTGTTCCTGTGCTCCGACGACGCCTCCTTCATCACCGGCGTCGCCCTGCCCATCGACGGCGGCTACCTGGCCAAATAGGAGACTGCCTTGAGCGACCTTGCCAATCAGAGAATCGTCTATTTCAACGGCGAATACGTGCCCGAGAGCGAGGCCCTGCTGCCTTTCCGCGACCGCGGCTTCCGCTATGGCGATGCCGTGTTCGACATGACGCGCACCTTCGGCGGGCGCATCTTCAAGATCGACGAGCATATCCGCCGCTTCACCAAGTCGCTGCGCTATGTGCAGATCGACCCCGGCCTCAGCGAAGCCGAGATCATCGCCATCAGCCACGAGGTGCTGGAGCGCAACCGCCACCTGCTCGGCGAGGGCGACGATTACTGGGTCGGCCAGCGCGTCTCGCGCGGCACCGACGTGCCCGGCGGCGATATCGCCGCCCATTCCGGCCCCAATGTCATCGTCGAATGCACGCCCCTGCCGCTCGGCCCGCGGGCCCGGGTCTTCCGCGACGGCATCGACGTCATCGTGCCCTCGGTGCGGCGCACCGCGCCCGACGCGCTGAGCCCCAACGCCAAGACCCACAATTACCTCAACCTCATCATGGGCGATCTCGAGGTCAAGGCGCGCGATCCGGAAGCCTGGGCGGTGACGCTCGACGTCAATGGCAATCTTTGCGAAGGCATGGGCAGCAACGTCTTCATCCTGCGCGATGGCGAGATCATCACGCCGAAGGTCAAATACGTGCTTCCGGGCGTCAGCCGCCAGACCGCCATCGACTTGGCCCGCGAAGCGGGAATCACGGTGATCGAGGAGGATATCTCGCTCTACGACGCCTATAACGCCGACGAGATGTTCCTCACCTCCACAAGTCTCTGCCTGTGCGGCGTGCGTACCATCAACGGCGTCAGCATCGGCGACGGCTCACCGCCCGGCGAGATCACGCGGCGGCTGACCGAGGCCTATGTGCGGCTGGTCGACTTCGATTTCGTCAAGCAGTATCTGGATCGTCTGGCGGCATAGCGCGGATATCTCTCGCGCCGCTGTTGAGCTCTGCCATCAGGGCGATCGCCTGGTCATGCATCACGGTGTCGCAGAACAGCGTGCGCTCGTCGGCCAAGCCGTCGGCGAGCGGGCGTGAGGTGGCGCCGCGTATCAGGCGCTTGATGTGGGCGAGGGCGAGCGCTGGCTTGGCGGCGAGGTTGCGGGCAACGCCCATGGCCGCCTCGACGACGTCGCCGTCGATGCATTGCCCGACCAGGCCCCAGGCGGCGGCATCGGCCGGGGACAGCGTGCGCCCCTGCAGGATCAGCTCCAAGGCCCTGCCCTCGCCGATCAGGCGCGCCAGACGCTGGGTGCCGCCGGCGCCGGGCAGCAGGCCGATATTGATCTCGGGCAATCCCAGCCAATAGGGACCGTCCTGCGCCAGACGGATATCGCAGGCCAGCGCCAGCTCGAAGCCGCCGGCCACCGCGGGGCCGTGCACCGCCGCCACGGAGACGAACGGGGCGCGCCCCAGTGCGTCGAAGACCAGCGGAGGGCGCAGATCCAGCGCGCGCTCGGGGGAGGCCCGCCCGAGCGCCGTCAGA
>CAZVDW010000424.1:0-2777 GCA_964625645.1 uncultured Rhodospirillaceae bacterium | reverse complement strand
ATGCAAAACTTTTTTCGGATTTCTAAAGGGGGTGTCGTCAGGAAGCCGTCCGCCGAGCGGCTCTTTGGCCGGCTCATGCCGTCGTCGGAATCGCGATAATCTGCTCCGCGGTGAACCGTGATTGCCTCATATTCGTCTCCTCCGCGACGGACTCTCCAATCAATTGGGTCATTATCATCGAGGCTCGGTAAGACGCCGTCGAGCGTCAACTTGCGGCTATGATCACCTGTGGCTTGGATCGTTGATTTCCGTTCTATATCAACATCGTTATAGGCGTAGGGTGGAGTACGGTATCGGCCGGCTCGGCAGTGGCGCGGCCGAAGAAGCGCCGTCGGACACGTCGGTTCGGTCGGGAAAAGAATCGATTCGCGATCATTCATCGCCATTTGACAGCCTCGCCCGCTCGCGATTTGCCTTACTATCGCCGGCATGGCTGAGACCATGCTGGCGATGGTGTTGGAGCGGCAGCGGGCGCCGTTGATTTTGCGCAAGCGGTCGCTGCCGGCGCCGGCGCCGGGCCAGGTGTTGGTGCGCGTTAACGCTTGCGGCGTCTGCCGCACGGATCTGCACGTTGTCGACGGCGAGCTCGGCCGGGCAAAGCTGCCGATCGTGCCCGGGCACGAGATCGTGGGGCATGTGCTGACGCTCGGCGAGGGCGTCTCGGGGCTCGGCGTCGGAGCGCGCGTCGGCATCCCCTGGCTCGGCTTTACCTGCGGCGCTTGCGACCACTGCCTGGCCGGCCGCGAGAACCTCTGCGAAGCGGCGCGCTTTACCGGCTACACGCTGGACGGCGGCTACGCCACGCACACGCTGGCCGATGCGCGCTATTGCTTTGCCATGCCGGGCGAGGGCGACGATGCGGACGCCGCCCCACTGCTCTGCGCCGGGCTGATCGGCTACCGCTCGCTTGTCAAGGCGGGCGACGGAGCACGCCTCGGCCTCTACGGCTTCGGTGCCGCGGCTCATATCGTTATCCAGATCGCCCGCCACCAGGGCCGCGAGGTGGCCGCCTTCACACGCGCGGGCGACGATGCCGCGCAAGCCTTCGCCCGCGATCTTGGTGCGGTTTGGGCCGGCCCGTCCGACGCTGCGCCGCCCTGGCCGCTTGATGCCGCCATCATCTTCGCCCCCGTCGGCGCCCTGGTGCCGGCGGCGCTGGCGGCGGTGCGCCCGGGCGGCCGCGTGGTCTGCGCCGGCATCCATATGAGCGACATCCCGAGCTTCGCTTACGCGCTTCTGTGGCGCGAGCGCGAGCTGGTCTCGGTCGCCAACCTCACCCGGCGGGACGGCATCGACTTCCTCGCCCTCGCCCCCACCATCCCGGTGCGCACGAGCATCACGCGCTATCCCCTCACAGCCGCCAATGCGGCCCTCGCCGACCTTCGCGAAGGCCGCCTGCAAGGCGCGGCGGTATTGATTACCGGGCACTTCTCCCGGACATGAGGCCTATGGCATTGGTGGGCTCGGATTCGGGCCGAGAGCCGACCTCTCGGGCAGCCCATCGAGCCCGTTGCGGGGTGACGACGCCCGGGAGACCCTCCAGCGCCGTTCCCGGTGACCGGCCTGGCGAGATCATGCCGGGCACGCGACATGTCCACTCAGGTGTAGGCGATGCACGCCTCGCAGGCGGTGCCGGTGACGTCCTTGTTGAGGTTGGCCTGGCGCAGGGCCTGGAAGTTGGCGCTGGCCCAGGCCTCCATGAAGGACATCTCGGTCAGATCACCCATGTCGAAGCGGCCGTCATGGTCGAAGCAGCAGGCCGCGAGCTTGCCGTCATAGGTGATGTGGCCTTCGGTGAAGACGGCCCAGCAGGGCAGCGGATCGCGCAGCGCCCCGACGCGGCCGATATTGCCGGCCACGGGCTTGGTGCCGCGGGCGCCGCCGGTCAGGCCGGCCTGATTGTAGAGCGGCAGCCAGTAATGCTCGTCGAGATAGGGCTTGACCTCGGCCACCGCCGCCTCCATGCGCTCCTGCTGCTCGCCGTCATAGAGGATCGACGAGGCATAGAGGCCGCAGCGCTGGCCGCTCTCGGCCTCGACCTCGTCGCGCATCGCCTGCGCCGCCTTGATGTTGGCGACCACGGTATCGAAGGCATCGACCTGGGTGACCTCCTTGCACTGCTCGGGCGAGCCCCAGTTGAAGGAGAACTTGAGGCTGTCGAGCCCCGCCGCCATGCAGTCGCGCACGCGCTCGGGCTTGGCGAGGCGGCCATTGGTGGTGAGGAAGATGTAGGGATAGCCGAGCTTCTTGGCCAAGGCCACCGCGTCGGGCAACCTCTTGTAGAGGAAGGATTCGCCGAGATAGAAGAGGCCTATCTCCTGCACTCCGGCCTCGCGCATCTCGGCCAACAGGCGGGCGAGCAGGTCGAAATCCATATCCGCCCTGTCGCGCAGCTTGTAGCCGGTGGCGCAAAAGAAGCACTTGAAGTCGCAACGCGCCGTCAGCTCGATCTTGACGCTGTTCGGACAGGGCGGCGTGGCGCTGCGGTAGGCTTCGGGAATCTTGGTGATGGCATCGATACGATCGGTGATCATGGCCGGCTCCTCAACATGTCTGTCTCACTGAGTCTAACCCCCATTCCCTAACATCCGGTTGCTCATCCCCAGCGCCGACGGAAGTCGCGCATCAGGGACAGCAGTGCGTCCACGCCGGCATCGGGCATGGCGTTGTAAAGGCTGGCGCGCATGCCACCGATGGCCGCGTGCCCTTTGAGATTGGCGAGGCCGCGCTCACTCGCGGCTTCGAGAAAGCGCGGCTCCAACGCCCGGTCGCGGGTG
>CAZVDW010000423.1:0-9187 GCA_964625645.1 uncultured Rhodospirillaceae bacterium | reverse complement strand
CATCCTGGTCAACAACGCCGGCATCAACATTCGCAAGGAGCCCCAGGACTTGTCCCTGGCCGAGTGGCGCACGGTGCTCGATACCAATCTAACCTCGGCCTTCATCTGCTCACAGGCGGTCTATCCGCACATGGTCGCGGGCGGCGGCGGCAAGATCATCAATATCGGCTCGATGATGTCGATATTCGGCGCCGCCTTCACGCCGGCCTATGCCAGCAGCAAAGGCGGTATCGTGCAGCTGACCAAGGCCACGGCGACGGCCTGGGCGAAGGACAATATCCAGGTTAATACGGTGCTTCCCGGCTGGATCGACACGGACCTGACACGGCGCGGGCGGCGCGAGATCGAGGGACTGCACGAAAAGGTTCTGGCGCGCACCCCGGCGGAACGCTGGGGCGAGGCGGCGGATTTGGCGGGCATCGCGGTTTTTCTGGCGGCGTCGGCGTCGGATTTCGTCACGGGCACGGCAATTCCCGTCGATGGCGGCTTTTCCGTGCAGGGATAGACTCCATGGCCTTGGCGATAACACCGGTGGGAGAGAGCCTTGGCGCGGTCGCGACAGGCGTCGATATGCGCGCGCCCGAGGCCGGCGACGCGGCGAAACTCATGGCGGCGCTCGACGAACACATCGTGCTCTGTATCCGGGAGCAAAGCTTCAGCCCGCCGGAGTTCCTGGCCGCTGCCGCTCTGCTTGGCCGCCCCATTGCCCAGATCAATGGCTACAATACGCTTCCGGACTTTCCCGAGATCGGCATCATTTCCAGCGACATCACGGATGTCTACGGCTCTGGCGAGGCGCGGATTCAGGGGCTGACCTGGCATACGGATCATTCCTTCATCGCCAACCCGCCGCGGGCAACGATCCTCTACGGCATCGATATTCCCGGCACCGGCGGGGATACCAGCTTTTGCGATATGCGCGCGGCCTATGCGGCCCTGCCGGCTGATACGAAGGCGCGCATAGATGGTCTCGATGCGGTGCATTGCTATCAGAGCAGCCGCTCGCCCGTGCCCATGCTCACGCGCACCGACGAAGAGGTGGCAAAGACTCCGGACGTCGTTCATCCCCTGGTGCTCAGCCATCCGCGAACGGGCGCCAAGGCGCTCTATATGAGCACGACCCGCCTTGAGCGTATCGAAGGGTTGGAGTGTGCCGAAAGCGATGCGCTGATCGACGAGCTTTTCGCGCATGCGACGCAACCTCGCTTTCAGTACCATCACGAATGGCGGGCGGGAGACATGGTGATTTGGGACAATCTCTGTTCCATGCATCATGCCAATGGTGGCCTTCCTGCGGGTGCGAAGCGCTATCTCCATCGCGCATTCTTGGCGAACGAAGCAACATTGTGAGAGGGCGATGAAGGCGCGAGTCACCTGGGTCGAAGGGCGGACCTTTGCCGGTGTTTCCGGCAGCGGCCATGGGCTGTTGTTGGGCGCCCGGCACAACGACCGACCGGCGCAGGGGCCAAGCCCGATGGAGCTTGTCCTGCTCGGCACCGGCGGCTGTGCAGCCTTCGATGTGGTGCACATCCTGGAGCGCGGACGAGAAGCGGTAACGGATTGCGAGGTCGAGCTCGATGCCGAGCGTGCCGAGGGCGATCCGGCGGTCTTTACGCGCATCCATATGCGCTTTGTCGTGCGCGGCCGTGATTTGAGCCCCGAGAAGGTCGAGCGCGCGGTCGCGCTTTCCGCCGACAAATACTGCTCGGCCTCCGCCATGCTTGCCAAGACGGCGACGATCACGCGTGAGATCGAAATCCGCGACGAGGCGCCGGCGTGAGCGAGCAGGCGAGCGTGACGACCGAGTGGCTGTCGCGCGGCGATGGTGCGCGGGTGGCCCGCGTCGTTATCGACAATCAGGCCAAGTTGAACATTCTCGATTCCCGGCTCTGCGCCGCCTTGCGCGATGCGCTGACAACGCTCGCCGGCGAGCCCGAGCTTCGTGCCGTGGTGCTGACCGGTGCCGGCGAGCGCGCCTTTATCGGCGGGGCGGATATTCGTGAGATGATGGGGCTGGATCCCGATACCGCGCGAGCCTTCATTAGCGGCTTGCACGAGGTTTGCGCGGCCCTGCTGGCGCTGCCGGTACCGGCGATCGCGCGCATACGCGGCTATTGTCTGGGCGGCGGCCTCGAAGTGGCGGCGGCGTGCGATATGAGGGTTGCCGACGATACCGGCAGCTTCGGCATGCCGGAGGTTCGCGTCGGCATTCCCTCGGTCATCGAAGCGGCCCTGCTGCCGAGGCTCATCGGCTGGGGCAAGACCTGCGAGCTGCTGTTCACCGGCGCCATGTGGGACGCGAACGAGGCTTTGGCCACGGGCTTCCTGCAGCGCTTGGTTTCAGCTGGTGAGCTGGATGATGCGGTGGATAGCTGGCTCGACGGCATCGTCGCCTCGGGCCCGCAAGCGATCCGCGCTCAAAAGGCGCTCATGCGGAAATGGGCCGCCTTGCCGTTGGACGACGCCGTACAGGCCGGGATCGAGGCATTCGCGCAAGCCTACGAAACGGACGAGCCGCGGAAATTGATGTCGGGCTTCCTGAACCGCTGATCGCATATCGCACCAAGATGGTCTAGCATTCCTTGTCGCGTATGACGCAGGGAGACAAGGCCATGTTCGCCAAGGCGCTGTTGTCCGTCCTAATGCTGGTCGCGCAGGCGGCCATGGTCTCGGCAGGCGAGGGCCGGGGGGCTTTCGATTTTTCCGAGGCGCCGCACGGTTTCATTCCGCCGCAGCTCCACCCGGCTGGTGCTGAGCTCGTGATTAAGGAATTGGGGCCTGGTGTCTTCGCCCTGATCTCGACCAAGCCGGGTGTCGACAATTCCGGTTTTGTCATCGGCGAACGCGGCGTGCTGGTTATCGACGCGCACATAAACGCGGCGCTGGCCGAGGCGATTCAGGATGCCGTGCGGCAGGTGACCGACAAGCCCATCCTCTATCTGGTCAACACGAACTTTCATGGCGACCATACGTTCGGCAACTATGCGTTCCCAAAGGACACGCTGATCGTCGCCCATCGCAAGACCGCGGCGGCGATGGCGGACCTCGAGCATGAGAAGCGCTATCTGCTGGGTGCCGTGCGGAACGACGATCAGGTTGCCGCCGATGTCGAGCTGCGCCTGCCCGACATTCTCTTCACAAGGCACCTGGAGCTTGACCTCGGCGGGCGTGTCGTCGAGCTGCATCATTTCGGGCCCGGCAACACGGCTGGCGACACGGTCGTCTACGAGCCTGCGACGCGTGTCGCCTGGACCGGAAATTTCGTGGTGGGAGAGGGGACCATCCCGCTGCTCCTGGAGGGCCGTGCCGGACGCTACGCGCACAGCCTGGCGCGCTTCGCCGAGAAGCTACACGTGGCGACCATCATTCCCGGCCACGGTCGGCCCACGACCGGCGCCATTCTCGGTCGTTACATGGGCTATCTCGGTGATCTGCAGCACAGAGTGGGTGAGGCGGTCGCGGCCGGCCTCAGTCTCGATGCGACCTTGGCGGCAGTCCCGCTGGCTGAAAGTTATCTCCCGCCGGCCGATGTTCCGCCGGATTCCGTGCCAGCACGAATTCGTGCCCTTTTGACCGGCTTCCACAGGGCCAATGTCTGGCAGACCTATCTCGACCTTAGCGGCTCCTAGCCGATTCCGCTGCGCGCGGTGAGCCCGCCATCGACCACGATCTCGGTTGCCGTGACGTAGCGGGCTTCGTCGGATGCCAGGTACAACGCCGCGTAGGCGACATCCCAGGCGTTGCCCATGTGTCCCATGGGCGCAGACGCGTGGCGGCGCGCGATAATGGCGTCGGCTTGGGCCGGATCGTTCTTGTCGATCAGGCGATGGCGAACCAGGGGCGTGTCCATCATGCCGGGTGCGACGCAATTGCAGCGAATGCCTCTGTCGGCATATTCGACGGCGACCGCTCGGCTGAACTGGATCAGGCCCGCCTTGGCCGCCTGATAGGAAGCCAACGGCCTGTCGACGAAGGTCATTCCCGCCACCGACGAGACGTTGACGATTGCGCCGCCGCCTTGCGAGACCATCACGGGCAGGGCGTGTTTGCAGGTGAGGAAAGCCGTCGTGAGATTGAAGGCGAGGTTGGCGCTCCAGTCGGCTTCGGCTATCTCCACCGGGCCGCCCGGGATCGAGCCGCCAACATTGTTATGCAAGATATCGAGCCTGCCGAAGTGTTCGACGCAGCCCGATATCATGGCGGCGACCTCCGTGGAATTCGTGGCGTCGACCTTGTGTGCCAGGGCCACGCCGCCCTCCTTTCCGATCAGGGCGACGGTTTCCGCGGCTGAGTCCAGGTTGATGTCGGCAGCGACGACCTTAGCGCCTTCGCGGGCGAAGAGCACCGCCGTCGCCCGGCCATTGCTCCAACCGTCGCCGACCGATCCGGCGCCGACCACCAGGGCGACCTTGCTCTCCAACCTGCCTGCCATGTTCGAATCCCCACTCATCTGCTTATGTCCCTTGCTGCTTATAGCAAGGCTCGATGATAAAGACACGATGGCTATGGCTCGTACGGTTCCGTGCGGAATGTGGTAGAATCGAGCCAACGGTAAAGAAATGCGTGGGGTGGCGGTGAGCCGCTGCCGGATGTGGAGGGGAGCTTGTTCAAGCTCAGTCGAATGTCGGAATCCGACATCGAAAGCTGTGGCCGATCATTGCGGCGCAGCAGTGAGTCCGCCACCTTCATGGAGCGCATTCCCATGATTTGGCGCATGGTCAGTCAGCTTGGCATCAATACCAGGCAGATATTGCGCCCGGACCCGGTCGAGGTGGCTGAGACCTATGATGTGTTTCATGTGGACGAGGCGGTCGGAAGTCCCTACATCCCCGCCCAGGAGGAATTCGTTGTGCCCTATGGCGTGCGTTCGGTGCTCGGGTTCGGCGGCCTGATGAGCTCGGGCGCCTTGTTCGTTGTCATACTATTTTCAAAAGTGCATGTATCCTTGTCGGTGGCGGGCCGCTTCTCGGCGCTGGCACTGGATGTGCGGGCCTCTGTCGAGCATTTTGTGGACGGACCGATCTACGCCGAAGGCTAGGCCTGCTTATTGGCGCAAGCCTAATTTCGTACACCTTTATAACGGGTATTGAATTTCAGAAAGCAATATACGCGAGTGACTAACGATAGATTTCCAAGGGGCCTCGGTATTGGTGCTATTGTATCCTGCGTGGCGCAGGCTCGATCGGTGCATCGTTGGGCGATTCCTTTTTTTGTCGAGTGCTGGTTAAAGCACCTCCGCCAGATATATCCACAATCTGAAGCGGAAGCTGCGCCCGTCTCGGACCGACTATCCATGAGCTCCCCCAATACTATCTTTGTCTTTTGCGACCGCGAGGATCAGGCCGCGAGACTGAGCGACCTCGTCCAACAGGCGGGATTCGAGGTTCGCATCGCGGCCGACCAGGCCAGTATGTCCGGGCGCGCGCTCAAGCTGCGCCCGGCGGCGGTCCTCATCGACAATGCGGACCCGGCCAACATCGATGCCTGCCTGGCGGCGGTGAAGCGGGTGTTCCTCGATGGCCGGCTGTCGGCACCGTCCATTTTCGTCGGCGATACCGACGACGTGCAGGGGCGCCTCGAGGCCGTGCGCAGCGGTTGCAGCTCGTTTCTCGCGCGCCCTATCGATCCCTTGGCGCTGATCGACACGATCGACAATCTGGTGGCGCCCGAGACCGATCCGCTGCGGGTTCTGATCATCGACGATTCGCGCACCAGCGCGAAATACCACGCGAGCATTCTCGAGGATGCCGGCATGGCGACGCATATCGTCAACGACCCCATGGCCGCGTCGCGTCATGTGGAGTCGTATTCGCCGGACCTGATCCTGCTCGATCTGATGATGCCGCAATGCGATGGCATGGAGGTGGCGGCAATGATTCGCCAGTTCGTCGCCTATGACAGCGTGCCCATTGTCTTCCTGTCGGGCGAGTCGAGCCGCTCGCGCCAGCTCGACGCCCTCGACAGCGGCGGCGACGATTTTCTCACCAAGCCGATCGATGGCGCGCATCTGGTGCACTCCGCCCGCAGCCGGAGCATGCGCTTCCGGCGTCTGGCGCGTCTCATTCATCGCGACGCCATGACCGGGCTGTTCAGCCACTCGGCCTGTCTCGGCAAGCTCAAGGCAGAGCTGGCTTTTTCCACTGAGCAGCATGTGATCGCCTACGCCATGGCCGATATCGACCATTTCAAGGTGATCAACGACACCCACGGCCACGGCATCGGCGATCTCGTGATCAAGGGCCTATCGCGGCATCTGGTGCGCCGTCTGCGCAAGACCGATATCGTCGGGCGCATGGGTGGCGAGGAGTTAGGGGTCATCATGCCGGGCACGGACCAGGCCACGGCCAAGCGGCTGATGGACATGATTCTCGACGAGTTCTCCGCCATGATCTACCGCAGCCCCGATGGCGATTTCAGCGCCACGTTCAGTTGCGGCGTGTCGGACAGCGGCCGCCACGGCTCGGTCAACGATCTGACGGCGGGCGCCGACCAGGCGCTCTACGTCGCCAAGAACGGTGGCCGCAACCAGGTCGTCGCGGCTGCCTGATCGTCGTTCCCTTTAGGCCGAACATTCCGTAACGTCGGTGCCATGTCCGATCTCGCCGAAGCTTTTGGCCTGGCGCTGGCCCTTGTCGTCTCGCTCGATGCAGCGCTGTTGGAGATCGTCGGCCGCTCGCTGGCGATCAGCCTGGCCGCCGTCGCCCTGGCCTCCGCCATCGGCCTGCCGCTCGGCGCCGCCATCGCGGTCTGGCGCTTTCCCGGCCGCCGTGTCGTGGTGGTGCTGCTGAACGCGCTGATGGCGCTGCCGCCGGTCTTCGTCGGCCTGATGTTGTATGTGATGCTGTCGCGCGCGGGCCCGCTCGGCTTTCTCGGCCTGCTGTTTACGCCGACGGCGATGGTGCTGGCGCAGTGCGTGCTGGTGCTGCCGATCGTCGCGGCGCTCTCGCACCGGCTGCTGCGCGACCTTTACCAAAGCTATCGCGAACAGCTCTGCTCGCTCGGCGCCAGCCTGCCGCAAGTGGCGGCGACATTGCTTTGGGACGCCCGCGCCAGCCTGGCGACGGTGGTCATGGCCGGCTTCGGGCGCGCCATCGCCGAGGTCGGCGCGGTGCTCATCGTCGGCGGCAATATCGCCCATGCGACGCGGGTCATGACGACGACCATCGCGCTGGAGACCAGCAAGGGCAATCTGGCGCTGGCGCTGGCGCGCGGCATGGTGCTGGTGCTGGTGGCGATCGGCGTCAGCGCCACGGCCGCCATCCTCTCCGGCGCTGTCAGCCCGCGGCGGCGCGCCGTGCGTTGGGGCTAGCCATGGCGATCCTGCCTTTGGAACTGAGCGAGGTCGGCCTGCATGCCGAGGGCAGGGCGCTGCTCGATTCGGTGTCGCTGCGCATCGAGGCCGGGCCGAAGACCATCATCCTCGGCGCCAACGGGGCGGGCAAGAGTCTTCTCCTGCGCGTTTGCCACGGTCTCATCTCGCCGCGCCGGGGCCGCGCGCAATGGCTGGGCCCGGACGCCGCCGAGCATCGCAAACGCCAGGCCATGGTGTTCCAGGATCCGGTCATGCTGCGCCGTTCGGTCCACGCCAATGTCGCCTATGGCCTGGCCATCCACCGCGTGCCAAAGCCCGAGCGCGAGCGCCGCATCGCGGACGTGCTGGCGCGCACGGGCCTGGCCGATTTCGCCGGGCGTGCCGCGCCGACGCTGTCCGGCGGCGAGCAACAACGCCTGGCATTGGCCAGGGTCTGGGCCTTGCAGCCCGAGGTGCTGTTTCTCGACGAGCCCACGGCGAGCCTCGACCCGAGTGCCACGGCCGCGGTGGAAGCCATCGTCGAGGACATGCACGCGCAGGGCTGCAAGCTGGTGATGACGACCCACGACATGGGCCAGGCGCGGCGCCTGGCGGACGAGGTGGTGTTCCTGCACCAGGGCCGCGTGGACGAGCGCGCCGCGGCGGCGGATTTCTTCGCCCGGCCGCAAAGCGAGACGGCGCAGGCTTTCCTGGAGGGCAAGCTGCTGTGGTGAGGCGTTGGCTTGCTGCGATGCTGTTGCTCGCTTCCGGGTCCGCGGCGGCCGAAACCTTGACCCTGGCCTCCACCACATCGACGGAGAATTCCGGCTTGTTCGCCCACCTGCTGCCGCTGTTCGAGCGCGACACCGGCATTGCCGTGCGCGTGGTGGCGGTGGGCACCGGCCAGGCCATCCGTCTTGCCCGCAATGGCGATGCCGACGTCGTGCTGGTGCATCATCGCGCCTCCGAAGAGGCCCTGGTGGCCGAGGGCCATGGCCTTGCCCGCCATGACGTGATGGCGAACGACTTCGTCATCGTCGGGCCGGGCGCGGACCCGGCGGGAATCGGCAGCGCGCAGGGCGCGGCGGATGCCTTCGCGCGCATCGCCGGCATGGCCGCGCCATTCGCCTCGCGTGGCGACGATAGCGGCACCCACAAGGCCGAGCGCGCCATCTGGCAGGCGGCGGCGATCGACCCGGTGCCGGCCAGCGGCACCTGGTATCGCGAGCTTGGCGCCGGCATGGGCGCCACCCTCAACAGCGCCGCCGCCATGGCCGCCTACACCCTTTCGGACCGCGCCACCTGGGTCGCTTTCGCCAACAAAGGCCCGCTCAGCCTGCTCTTCGAGGGCGATGCGGCCCTGGGCAACGCTTACGGCGTGATCGCCCTCGACCCGGCCCGCCACCCGCACGTCAAGGCCGCCGCCGCCCTGGCCTTCGTCGATTGGCTGCTGTCGGCGGCCGGGCAGGGCGCGATCGCCGCCTTCCGCGTGCACGGCGAACAGCTGTTTTTCCCGGCCCATCCCGTGGCTGCGGATTGACATCGCGCGCGGGCGCTGTATAGAAGACCCCGGTTTTCCAGGGCGGTCGCACGCGCGTGCCGCCCACATCGTACTGTTGGCTAGGGCATGAGCAAACGTAACGCATCGAAATACAAGCTCGACAGGCGCCTCGGCGTCAATCTCTGGGGCCGGGCCAAGAGCCCCGTGAACCTGCGCGAATATCCCCCGGGCGAGCACGGCCAGCGCCGCCGCAAGGTCTCGGACTACGGCACCCAGCTCAAGGCCAAGCAGAAGCTGCGCGGCTATTACGGCGAGATCACGGAGAAGCAGTTCCGCCGCATCTACCGCGAGGCGGTGCGCCTCAAGGGCGATACCGGCGAGAACATGGTCGGCCT
>CAZVDW010000422.1:0-4656 GCA_964625645.1 uncultured Rhodospirillaceae bacterium | reverse complement strand
GTGCCCGAGATATGGCTGTTGTCGTAAATCTCGATGCGTTGCGGCGCGGCGTCGAGGGCGAACATCTCGGCGACGCCGTCGAGCAGGCGCCGTTGCGTCGCGCTTTCGGCCAGGCGCCGGCCCAAGGCCTCGCGGGCATTGGCGACGGCCTGGACGACCAGGCGCCGCTTGTCGCCGCGCTGCGGCCGGCTCAGGCGCACCTTGCGCTCGGTGCGCAGGCTCAAGGCCTCGCCGATCAGCGCCTGGCCCTCGACCTGGTGGCTGAGCAGGATGCGCGGCGGCGCCTCGCGGCCATCGTAGAACTGGGCGACGAAGGCGCCGAGCACCTTGGCGGCATCGTCGTCGCGGCCATGGCTGGGATAGTGCGCGCGGTTGCCGTAATTGCGCCCGCCGCGGAAGAAGAAGACCTGGATGCAGGTCTGGCCGCCCTCCTGATGGGCGGCGATGAGGTCGGCATCGCCCAGCGCATCCACGTTGATGCCCTGGTGGGCCTGGATGTGGGCCAGCGCCCGGATACGGTCGCGCAGCACCGCCGCGGCCTCGAAGGCAAGATCGTCGCTGGCGGCCTGCATGCGCTCGGCCAGGCGGCTCTGCACCTGCTGGCTGCGCCCGGCCAGGAAGTCGCCGGCCTGGGCGACGATCTCGCCATAGTCCTCGGCCGAGATCTCGCCGACACAGGGGCCGGTGCAGCGCTTGATCTGATATTGCAGGCAGGCCCGGCTGCGGGCCTTGAAGACGCTGTCCGAGCAGGTGCGCAAGGGAAACGCCCTTTGCAGGGCATTGAGGGTGCGGTTGACGGCGCCGGCCGAGGCGAAGGGGCCGAAATAACGCCCGGGCTTCGAGCGCGCGCCGCGATGCTTCAAGAGATGCGGCCAGTCGTCGTCGCCGGTGAGCAGGATATAGGGGTGCGACTTGTCGTCGCGCAGCACGATGTTGTAGCGCGGCTTGAGGCGCTTGATGAGGTTGGCCTCGAGCAGCAGCGCCTCGGCCTCGGTGTGGGTGGTGATGACCTCCAGCGCGGCGGTCTCGGCGATCATGCGGGCGATGCGCAGCGATTGGCGCAGCGGGTTGGCGTAGGAGGCCACGCGCTTGCGAAGCGCGCGCGCCTTGCCGACATAGAGCACGCCGCCCTTGGCATCGAGCATGCGATAGACGCCGGGGCCCGGCGGCAACCGGCGCACGCTATCGCGGATCACGGCCACGCCGCCGGAAAGGGAGGCTTGCTCGCTCGTCGTTGTGCTCGCCATGGCCGCACTATCCCCGCAGCCGCGGGTGCGGTCAATGCGGCGAAAGCCAGGGAAACCAAGGCCTCGCCGCGAGCCGGCAGTTCTATCCACCAAAGCTGTGGAAAACCCGGTGAAGAACTGGCCTGTGTGCTGCGTTAGACCAAGGTTTCGCTGCAATTGCTTCGAATTGCCCATTTTTTGGGCGAAAATATTAAGACATTGATTTTATGGAATAAATTAGGCAGAGCCATGATTACGCCGGAGGCCGGTTGCGGAAGCGGGTCGATAGCGAGGCGGCATTTATGATGGCGAAGGGGCGCTGTGAACAAATTCCCGTGAGAGCTCTCGCCCGAAAGGGCTGGAAATCATTCGTTAATCGCCGCACGACCGCTCGATTTCGATACCGACCACGGCGTCGTCGCTCAACACGTCGAGCTTCTCTACCCGAACATTTACACTCGCGACCCGCGAGTCGGCCAGGCACATATCGGCAACGCGCTCGGCCAGGCTCTCGACCAGATTGATGTGCCCCTCGGCGACGATGGCGCGGATCCCGGCGACCACGTCGTCGTAGCTCACCACCTCGGCGATGCGGTCGCCATGGGGTGCGTCGGGCTCGGCGATATCGAGGCTGACGTCGAGCGCCACGCGCTGGCTGCGGCCGCGCTCGTGCGCATGGATGCCGATGGCGCAGTCGATCACCAGCCGGCGCACGAACAGCCGCCGCGAGCTGGTCTTGGCCGTTGGCGTCGTGATGGGGTGGAGCTTGCTTCGGGTTGCCATCTATTCCAGGTCCGCGTCGCTGGTGGGTGCGTTGCGCCAGCCCAGGTGCTGGCCGCTGTCGACAGCGATCATTTGCCCTGTCAGGGACGGTGCGTCCAGGATAAAGCGCAAGGCGCGGCAGATCTCGTCGATGGACACGGCGCGCGCGAGCGGCGTCGCGGCCACCTGTTTGGCGAAAGCGGCCTCGTCCTGGCGGGCGCTGGGCAGGGTCGGGCCGGGGCCGATGGCCATCACGCGGATGCGCGGCGCCAGCGCCAGGGCCAGGGTTTGGGTCAGCGTCCAAAGTGCCGACTTGCTCACCGTGTACGACAGGAAGTGGGGGGTGAGATTGGCCACGCGCTGGTCGAGCAGGTTGACGATGACGCCCTCGTGGCCGTCGGCCAGGGCGGCGGCGAAGCTCTGGCAGAGCACGAGGGGGGCGCGCAGGTTGACCTCCATATGCGCGTCCCAGCTGGCGCGATTCGCCGTCGCGGCGGTGTCGTATTCGAAGACCGAGGCGTTGTTGACCAGGCAGGTGACGGGGCCGAGGCTGGCGGCCGCCTCGACCAGGCCGGCGCTCTCGCCCTCGTCCGCGAGGTCGGCGGCAAAGGCACGCGCGCGCCCGCCCGCGGCCTCGATCTCGGCCACCACCTCGGCCGCCGCCTGGCCCGAGCGGTGATAGTGCACGGCGACGGCATGGCCATGCTGGAAAGTTGCCATGGCAAGGGCTCTGCCGATGCGCTCGCCCGCCCCGGTGACCAATGCCACACCCTCTACCTTATCTATCATTCGCGCCTCGCCAGCAGGCCCGCGGTCATGGCCGCCGTCAGCCACAGCGCCGCCAGCCACCAGGTCTGCCAGATGCCGTAGGAGAAGCTCGACAGCGCGACGGCGACGAGGATTCCCGCCGCTGCCGCCGCCGCCGCCAGGCGATCGGGCAGGCCGCGCGCCACGCCCAGCAGCAAGCCGCCGCACAACAGCGCGAACAGCACGGCACCCGGCAGGCCGAGCTCGAGCCAGATCTGCAGCGGCGCATTGTGCGGGTGCAGCGGCAGGGCCTGCATCCTGCCGTAGGTCTGGAAGGGCAGGGCAAGATCGAACTGGGTGATGTAGGTGTCGGCGCCGGGGATCGAGCGCGAGGCATCCAGCCCCCAGCCCGTAAAGCGGCGCTCGAGTATGCGGTCCGAGACGAAGCGCCAAATGTAGATGCGGTGCACCGCGGTCGAGGAGACCTGGCTCGCCCACTCGTAGGCGACATTGGGCGACAGCAGCGTGATCGGCAGCAGCGGTGCCGCCATGGTGCCGAGCGCGACCACCAGGGCGAGGCCGCGAGTGACCAACCCCCGCGCCACAGTGACGGCAACGAAAACGGCGGTGCCGACGGCGAAGGCGACACCGGCCGAATTGGATTCGAGCAACAGCAAGACGCCGATCAGGCCCACGACGAGGAGCGCTGCGGCACCGCGCAGGATGCCTCTGCCGCTGTCGCGGGCGCGCTGCCAGAGCCAGGCCAGCGCCGGCCAGATGACCAGCGCGATGACGGTCGCGCCACGGTTCAGCGCCGCCATGCCGTAATAGGCGGGATCGTCGCGAATGGCCTTGCGCAGGGCGCCGTTGCCGTAGGCGTCGATAGCCATGACGGCCAGGGCAAGCGCGATGCCGAAGCAGAGCGCGGCGCCGATACGGTCGCGCTGGCCGCGCTCGAGCGCCAACGTGCCCACGACCAGCAGAAGACCGACCGCAGTGATGAAGACCAGCTTCGGCAGGCGCGATCCCACGAGATCGGGAACCGCGGCCCAGACGCCGGCAATGCCGGCCCAGGCGAGCATCGCCAGCATAGTCAGAAAGGCCCAGCGCAGGGTGCGCGGCAGGCGCCTATCTCCCGCCGCGTAGCCCGGCAGCGCCGCCAGTCCGGCAATCAGCGCCAGCGGCGCCAGCGCCTTGGGCGCCAGCACGGCCAGTGGCGCGAAGAGCAAGGCCGCCAAGGCAAGGACGGCAGCGCCGATGCGAACGGGGGTACTGTTCACCGCTGGCCTCCGTCGGCCCTTGCGGAGCGCGAGCGCCCGCCCGCGCGGTCGCGGCGCGAGCCCGCCATGGCGCTGGCCCGCCCGGCGGTGCTGCGGGCGATGCCGGCGAAGCCCTCGTTGAGGCCGAGATCGCTTGCCTCGAGCCGGCGGATCTGGTCGCGCAACGCCGCCGCCTCCTCGAACTCCAGGTCGGCGGCATGGCCGCGCATGCGCTTTTCCAGATCCTCGATGTGGGCTTTGAGATTGTGGCCGACCAGGTGCGGCGTCTTCTCGTCGCCGGTGTCCACGGTGACGTAGTCGGCCTCGTGCACGCCGCCGAGGATGTCGCCGATATCCTTGCGCACCGATTCCGGGGTGATGCCGTTGGCGGCATTGAAGGCCTGCTGCTTTTCGCGCCGCCGGTTGGTCTCGTCGATGGCGACGGTCAGCGAATCGGTCATCTTGTCGGCATAGAGAATGCAGCGCCCGTCGATATTGCGGGCGGCGCGGCCGATGGTCTGGATCAGCGAGGTCTGGGAGCGCAGGAAACCTTCCTTGTCGGCATCGAGAATGGCGACGAGCGCGCATTCGGGAATGTCGAGGCCCTCGCGCAGCAGGTTGATGCCGATCAGCACGTCGAAGGCGCCGAGCCGCAGATCGCG
>CAZVDW010000421.1:0-12514 GCA_964625645.1 uncultured Rhodospirillaceae bacterium | reverse complement strand
GAATGGCGAGATTGCCGCGCTGGTGCAGGCGGCGGTGCGCGAGCTGAGCGTGGCCGAGCTTGAGAAAAGGCTCGAAGCGCAGAAGCTGTGGTACGGCCGGGTCAACGATTACGCGGGCGTGCTCGAGGATCCGCAGGTGGTTCACAATGGCTCGATCCTGCAGACGCAGGCGCCCGACGGCAGCCCGATCAGGCTGCTCGGCCACCCGGCGCGCTACGACGGCGAGCGGCCGGGCGTGCGCCGTCCGCCGCAACCGCTCGGCGCCCAGACCGAGGAGATTCTCGGCGAGCTGGGATATGACGCGACCGAGATCGCCGCACTCGCGGAGGCAGGGGTGGTCCGGGTCGGCGGCGAAGGACGATAACAACGGAAAGGGCTCGACAATGGCAAGCATGACCGGCCGCGAGCGCGTAATGGCGGCCTTGCGCCACGAGGAAACCGACCGTGTGCCCATCGACTTCGGCGGCACCAACTCGACCGGCATCTATTTCACCGCCTATGACAGGCTGAAGGACTTTCTCGGGCTCGAGCACGAGACGGTGATCGGGCGGCGCATGACACGCTCGGTCGTCATCGACGAAAGCGTGCTGCGGCGCTTCGAGGTCGATACCCGCATTCTGGGGCTTGGTGCCTTCGAAGGAGCGGGACACCAGCGCGAGATCGACGAGGACAGCTATGCCGACGAATTCGGCGCGGTCTGGCGCAAGTCGGGCGACGGCCCCTACCTCAACGTCGACGGCCCCTTCTATGGCGAGCGCGGCACGCTGCGCGACCTCGAGAGCCACGTCTGGCCCGACCCCGACGACCCCGGCTATTATCGCGGCCTGCGGGAGCGGGCGCGGGCGCTGAGGGAGGAAACCGATTGCGCCATCGTTCTTGCCGTGCCCACGGGCATCGTTCACATGGCGCAATGGTTGCGCGGCTATGAGACCTGGCTGCTGGACCTCTACAAGAACCGCGACTTCGCCTGTCGTCTGGTCGAGCTGATCACCGACTGGTGGGTCCACGTCGTCGAGAATGCGCTCGCCGCCGCCGGGGACTATATCGACGTCACGAGTTTCGGCGACGACCTGGGGACCCAGCAGTCGACGCTGTTCGATCCGCGGCTCTATCGCGAGCTGGTCAAGCCGCATCATGCGCGCATGTTCGCCACGCTCAAGGGACGCTGCGACGCCAAGGCCCTGCTGCACAGCTGTGGCGCGGTCTCGGCGCTGTTCGACGACTTCATCGAGATCGGCGTCGACGCGGTGAACCCGGTTCAGGTGCGCGCCAAGGGCATGGAGCCGGAGCGGCTCAAGGCGGACTATGGCGAGCGGCTGTCGTTCTGGGGTGCCATCGATACCCAGCGGGTGTTGCCTTTCGGCACGCCCGACGAGGTGCGCGCCGAGGTGCGCCGGGTCAGCGACATCCTCGGGCATGGCGGCGGCTATGTGCTCAATTCCGTGCACAACCTCCAGGCCGATGTGTCGCCGCAAAACATCGCCGCCATGTTCGATGAGGCCAGGGCCTACGCCCCGGCCCAGTGATCGATCGGCTGCGCTTCAAGCGGGTTCGGCGAGGAAGAGCGGAATCTTCCTTGGCGCTTTCGCCTGATAGTCGTCGTAGGGCGGATAGGCCTTTGCGCTGGCATCCCACAGGCGCCGGCGTTCCGCATCGTCCGCCACCTCGCGCACGCGCATCTTGAAGACCTCGGTGCCATCGCGGATCTCGACATCGGCATGGGCGCGGAGGTTATAGACCCAGACCGGGTTCTTCTCGCGCCCGCCATAGGAGCCGACGAGCACGTAACCGTCAGCGACCTTGACCCGCATGACCGGGATCTTCCGTATCGCGCCGGTCTTGTTGCCCTTATGGGTGACGATGATGCAGGGCAGGCCGGTGTCCCGCAGTGTCGTGCCTTCGGTGCCGCCGCTGCTTTCGTACAGCTCGACCTGCTCGCGAACCCAATCGAGCGCCGGTGGGATATAGTCCGTCATCGCCATCTCCCGTGAAACCCTGGCATCGTGGCCAGTCTATACCAAGCCCCACGTGGCCGCACGCCGCTCGCGAGGGCCGGCCACCGTCAGCGGTTGAGGAAGTTGAGTGGCTGGCCGGGGCAATGCCATTCCGTCTCGTAGAGGATACCGAGCCCCGATGAGGTGATATAGGCGGTGCGCAGGTCCGGGCCGCCAAAGCAAATGTTCGTCACCATGAGGTCGAAGGCGGGCACGGGAACCACCGCCCGCACCTCGCCCTGCGGCGACACCGCGGTCACGCAGCCCGTCCCGAGGGTGGCGACGACGACATTGCCTTCGCTGTCGAGGGCGAGGGAATCCAGCCGCTCGTAACCGGCGCAGCGATATAGCAGCCGGCCCGGAAACATGGCATGCGGCGGTGCCGAAAGCCGGCCCGGCGCCTGGATGTCCCATGCCCATAGTCTGGCGCCGGCGGTCTCCGCGACGTACAAGATCTTCTCGTCGGCGGAGAGGCCGATGCCGTTTGGCGTGTCGATGGGGTAGACCACTTCCGTGATGCCGCTGCCATCGGGCAAGGCATAGTAGACCGCGCCGCGATCCATCTCGCGGCCGCGCCGCTTTCCCAGGTCCGTGAAGTAGAAGCCGCCCCCGGCATCGAAGACGATGTCGTTCGGGCCTTTCAAGGGCTCGCCGTCGCAATCGGCATAGAGCGTTTCCACCGCGCCCGTCTCCATATCGACCGTTTGAATGCTGCCACCGCCATAGTCGTCCGGCGGGGTGTCGCCGGGCCGCCGATACGGCCCGTCGTCGAACCAGGTGAAGCCGCCGTTATTGCAGACATAGATGCGTCCGTCGGGGCCGAGCGCGGCGCCGTTCGGCCCGCCGCCGCACGTCGCGACGACATTTTTCGATCCATCGGCGCCAACTCGGGTGAGGGTTCCCGCCTCGATTTCCACCAGCACCACCGAGCCGTCCGGCATGGCGATCGGGCCTTCGGGAAATCCCAAGCCGCGACAGATCTCTCTCATCGATACCTCCGGTCAGACGATAGGAATGCGACCACGGCCCGCGGGACCGCCTTCATTCCAGGGCCCTGTGGCGGCAACTTCAGACGGGCATCATGGCCGGTCTCGGCGATGGTTTCCAGGGTCATGTATCGCGCCCTCTGGAACGCCCGCTCGTCGAGCCGATGGCGCCGCGGTTGCGGGCGGAGGTGCGAGTGGCAGTGTCAGATGAATATGCCATCTGTACGGGTGCAGCTGTGTTATGGCGTTACCTGTCCAATAATATTCTGGGAAGTGATGCGGACTAGCGCAATCTTGTGGTTACGGCGGCGGTAAATTGTGTTCAAAGCGTACATACTAACGGTTCTTTGTTTGGGTATTTTTTTGACCTCAAAGCAAGGATTCTTTGTCGATATGTTTATCTTGTTAACGACACCATTCTCCGACCCAAAATTCCCCATGAGTGGGCTCAAGAGATGCGCTACGCGCCGGGTGAGATATCCTCGAACCTCGATGAGCTGTTAAACGCTCCAGCCAATCAATCGAAGTGACTTCGGAACCATGTAGGACGAAAAGAGCCCTGCGCTCCGGCACGGCGAATACCGAAAAATCATGCGCGAAGCCTATCGCGCTCGGCCCTCCTTTTGGCCAGAAGGACACAAAGCGAGTTTTCCCGAGGTTGCGATCCAAGGTGAGACGGGCGTAGATCTCGGCATCGGTCCGGCAAGGATTTGGCTACATTGAGAGTCTCCTCAGGCTCAACCTTGCCCATCGGCACTCCGCGGCATCACTACCCGGGGGTCCCGAGCGTTGCGGACATCACGGTGCTGCGTGGTCGGCGTGTGGTCTCGACCCGCCGAGTTGGGTATCGGCCCAGCTCCGGCGCGTTTCCGGGTGAGAAGGTGTGTCTCGGCGGCCTCGGCCGGGCGGTGTCAGCTGCGCTGATCGACTGCCTCGCCTAAGCGGGCTTCTCACGCTACGATGCGCCCGAAGATTCTCTGCGTTGGAGGCATCCCCTTGATCCGGAACGGCAAGAGTCTCAAGCGCGAACTCGATCCTCTACCCATGCGCCGGGCAGCGATCGATGCCTGAGGGCACGGTGATCGTCACCGGCGCCAGCCGCGGCATCGGTGCCGCCACAACGGAGGCGCTCACGGCACGCGGCGTCGAGGTGGTCGGGCTGTCGCGCTCCGGCACGGCGCCGGGCGGTCGCGCCATGGTCTGCGACATGGCCGACGAGGCGGCCATCAAGGGCGTCATCGCCGAGATTGCCGCAGAAGGACCGATCGCCGCCCTGGTCAACAATGCGGGCGTTTACGAAAGCCAGCCGAGCGCCAGCGTCGCGGCGGCGGATTTCGAAGCCCTCATGCGCGTCAACGTCACCGGTGTGATGATCGCCAGCCGCGAGGTCTATCCGCATATGCGGGCCGCGGGCGGCGGCAAGATCGTCAATATGGGCTCGTTCTTCGACAAGATGGGCGTCGTGGCCCACGCCGCCTATTGCGCCTCGAAGGCCGCCGTCGGTTCACTGACTCGCTGCCTGGCGGTGGAATGGGCGAAGGACGGCATCGTCGTGCTCAACGTGGCGCCGGGCTATATCGAGACCGATCTCAACCGCGAATTCCTCGCCGACGAGCGCATCCGCCAATGGCTCGCCCGGCGCATTCCCGGCGGCGAGGTGGGCAAGGCCGAGGACGTCGCCAAGCTGGTCGCGGCACTGATCTGCGAGGACCTGCCCTTCCTCAACGGCGAGACCATCTATCTCGACGGCGGCCAGGGCATGAACCATTGACGCCGCTGTTCGAGCGTATCGAGGAACGCCGCGCCTGGCGCGAGGACGAGCGCCTGGTGCTCGACAGCGTGCGCCGGCTGGCGGCCGAAGTGATCGCGCCCCGCGCCGAGGCCTACGACCGCTCGGGCGAGTTCCCGGCCGACAACATCGCCGCCATCAACGCCCTCGGCCTCAACGGCCTGTTCGTGCCTGAGGCTTACGGCGGCAATCCCATCTCCTATCGCCTCTATCTCGCCTGCGTGCGCGAGATCTCCGCGGCCTGCGCCGCCACCGGCATCACCTATGCCACCAATTTCCACGGGCTCGGCCCGCTCGTGGCATTCGGCAACGAGGAACAGAAGCAGCGCCTGCTGCCGCGCATTGCCGATGGCGGCCTCGGCGCCCTGGTCATCACCGAGCCGCAAGCCGGCTCCGATGCCACCGCCATGACCACCCGCTTTGCGCCCGACGGCGACGAGATCGTCATCGACGGCGCCAAGCAGTTCATCACCAGCGGCGATGTCGCGGAATTGTTGCTGTTGTTCGGCAAATGGTCGGAGATCGACGGCGACCGCGCCGCCATCTCGGCGCTGATCGTCGAGAAAGGCACGCCGGGCCTTTCCGTCACCGGGCACGAGGAGAAGATGGGGCTGCACGCCTCGTCCACCGTCTCGCTCGCCTTCGACGGCTGCCGCGTGCCACGCACCAACCTGCTTGGAGAGCCCGGCCAGGGCCTGGCCATATTGCTTGCCTCGCTCAACAAGTCGCGCCCCAGCATCGCCGCCCATGCGCTTGGCATCGCCGATGCGGCGTTCACGGACATGGTCGACTACATGAACCAGCGCCAGGCGGGCGGGCGGCATATCGTCGAGTTCCAGGGCAACCAGTTCATGCTCGCCGATCTGGCCGGCGAGCTGGCCCTGACCGAGACCTGGCTCGATCACGTGGCCGGCCTGGTCGACGACGGCGTCGACGACATCGGCATCGAGGCCTCTCTCGCCAAGCTGCGCGCCAGCGACCTCGCCATGCGCATGAGCACGGAAGCGGTGCAGATGCACGGCGGCAGCGGCTATATCCGCGGCACCCGCTGCGAGCGCCTGATGCGCGATGCCAAGATCACCCAGATCTGGGAAGGCACCAATCAGATCCACCGCCAACTGATCGGCCGGAGCTTCCGCCAATGAGCGAGACCATCAGAACCGTCGGCGTGGCCGGCGCCGGCGGCACCATGGGCGCCGGCATCGCCATCGTCGCCGCGCGCGCGGGCTTCGCCACCGTGGCCTACGACCGCCAGGCAGGTGCGCTCGACGGTGCCTTCGCGCAAACCCGGGCTTTCTTCGAAAAATCCGTCACACGCGGCAAGCTCTCCGCCGAGCAAGCGGACGTGGCTTTGTCCGGCATCCGCCAGACCACCGAGCTCGACGCCTTCGCCGACTGCGACCTGGTGATAGAGGCGGTGTTCGAAGACCTCGCCGTCAAATGCGAGCTGTTCGGCGCGCTCGACAAGATCTGCCCGCCGCACACCATCTTCGCCTCCAACACCTCGACGCTCTCGATCAGCGAGATCGCCGCCGGCTGCGCCCGCCAGGACAAGGTGGTGGGCATGCATTTCTGCCTGCCCGCGCAGCTCATGAAGCTGATCGAGATGTCGCCCGGGCTCAATACCTCCGACGAGACTTTCGCCGCCGCCTGGGCCTGGACGCAGGCTTGCGGCCAGACGCCCGTGCGCACCCAGGACAAGCCCGGGTTCATCCTCAACGCGCTCTTGGTGCCCTTCAACAACGACGTCATCCGTGCCGTGGAAGCCGGCGTGGCGAGCCCGGCCGATATCGATACCGCCATCAAGACCGCGCTCGGCTATCGCATGGGGCCCTGCGAGCTGCTCGACCTGATCGGGCTGGATACGCAGGTGCGCCTTTGCGAGGCCTTCCACCCCGTCTCGCAGGACCCCCGCGCCGCGGCGCCGCCGCTGCTGCGCCGCATGGTCGCCGCCGGCCGTCTCGGGCGCAAGACCGGGCGCGGCTTTTACGATTATGACGGCGGCACGATGTTTGGAGCCTGATGATGCGCTATACACTCATTACTGAAGGCGAGTCCCGCTCCTTCCCCAGCGGCGATCCGTTTCTCGACGCTGCGGCTGACGACGGCGAGGTCGCGGTCTATCTCGGCGCACCCCATGTGCCGGACGAGAGCAAGGCCGCGATTCTCGTCGAACTGGGTGTGGAATGCCTCGGCGTGCACACGGGCGAGGCCGAGGGCGAGGAAGGCTCCAACGTGCTCGGCTTCGCGCGCTACCGCAACGGCGATGACCCACCCTCGCCCCTGGTCGAGCTGGCGCGCCAGCCCCATACGCCCAAGAGCGCCATCGCCGCCGCCCGCGCGGTTCTCGAAGACGCGGGCCTCACGGTCGCCGTCTGCGGCGACCAGGCGGGGCGCATCATCGACCGTCTGGTACGGCCCAAATACAACGATGCCTTGCGGCTTTTGGACGAAGGCCTGGCCAGCGCCGCCGACATGGACCTGACCTGCCGGCTCGGTCTCGGCTACCCGGACGGCCCCATCGAGCGGGTGGCGCGCGGCGGCCTCGCGCAGCACCACGATGTCTGCGCCGCCCTGTTCGAGAGCTATGGCACGCCGGCTTACGCGCCCGCGCGCCGCGCCGTCGTCGCCAAGGCCCGCGAGGGCGAAGGCAAATGAGCGATATCGCCATCTTCACGGACGAAGACCTGTTGATTCTGGCGGCTCTCGGCATCGCCGCCATCCTCTGGCCACTCGCCGCCGCGGGCTGGACCTGGCGCAAGGCGGGCCTCGGCTGGGGCGCGTTCAGCTTTGCCGCGACCGTGGTGCTGCTCTACGTCCTGATCATGGTCGTCGGCTTGCGCGACGCCCATACCGCCTGGCCCATCATCATCGCCTGGGCCGTCGTCCCGCTGGCCTCTGCCGCCGCCTGCATGGCCTGGGCACGACGCGTCAAACCACACGAAGAGCAAAACTAGAACAAGTTTGCTGACAATCCCCGGTTGATATTTCAACAATAGGCGAGTTGCGCATTTCCCCAACAGCAAGGATTTCCGCCCATGCCCATCAGACGCGTCACCAGCGTGCCGTGAGCGCCGCCGCCGTGGCGGCGCCAATGCCGCGGCTGGCGCCTGTCACGATCACCACGCCGACAGTCATGGGATGGTGTCCGGCTGAGACTCTTGCTGTTCGGGATCAAGGGGATGTCTCCATGCGTAGAAAATCTTCGCGCGCATCGTAGCCTGAGAGGACCGCTTAGGCGAGATGCTCGATCAGCGCAGCGGATGCTGCCTGGCAAAGGATGCTGGGGCACGGCTTTCTACCCGGAAGCGCGCTGGAGCTGGCCCGGTACGCGACCTGGCGGGCCGAGGCCATGCGCCGATCACGCACCAGCATGATGTTCGCTACGCTCCGGACCCCGGGCAGTTATGCGGGGCAGCGCCGATGGGCAAAGTCGACCCTCATCGGACCAACAGATGTTCGTCAGGCGATCCCTCAGCCTGCCGTCACTTGCGAGATATTTCAGGCGGCGTACAATCGCCACGTGAAATGGATATAGGTGGCATGGTCGAGACAAGATACAGACTGCCGGCGATGCTTGCAGCAGATGTGGCGGGATACAGCCGTCTCATGGCTTCGTGTACGCTCTGACTGGTAATGCAGCAAATTTACTTCAGCCACAGCTACCGTGACCGCAGGCTGAACAGCTATTTCTTAGAACGGTTCGTTCGAAGAGATTTTGACCTGTTGGCCGATCAAAAATCGCAGACTTGGTGCGTGCCGAAACTTGAGCGATACATGCTTGAGTCCTGCGGCTTCATCTCCGTCATCCCACGCCGGGGCTCCGATTCAAAACCAACATACTCTGAATACATAGGCCATGAGCTATCCCTCGCCAGACGATCGGCTGTGCCACGACTGGTGTTTGTCGATCAAGCGATCAGGAACACCCTGGGATCTGATTTCCCTGACGACGTTGTGACTTTCGATCACGAGAATCCAGCACGGGACCAAAAGCTGCACGACATAGCAATTCGAAACTTTAAGAACGATCTCTTGCTAACACCTACATTTGCGCCATTGGCTCAACGACACCGAAAGATTGCCACCGTCATTCCCGCAGATGGGGCGAAATTCGAACAACCGGCCGAAGCCGTCCGATCAATTCTCAGCTCCGCTAAGTACCATGTCTCAACGATTGGTCGTAAGCGGGTACGGTCCGCGTTTGATGATATCGGCATTATAGAACAACTCCGTCAGTCCGACATTTGCATCTTCATACTTGGTGAAAGGCTTTCGTACGCGAGCGTCATTCTCGGGATGGCCTACGCGCACTGCATTCCTTCTCTACGTCTCCGACACGACGAGAGGGCGAAGGATACCGAGCCGGACGTCAATGGACTAATCCGCTGGAGAGATGTCGATCATCTAGTCACCGCATTCGACGAGCAGTTCGAAAGTTTTCGGGCCGGCATGATGGAACCTGTGGAACTGGCGAAGGCGTCAAGTCCGGAGAGTGCCGTGCAACGCGTGTCAACCTCACGTAGGTCCGCTTTCGGAGAGCCTGGATGGAATCCATACGATGGACCGTCGCTCGTTAAGCACCTCAGCCTTGAGCACGGGCTCGTTCGCGACCACGTCGAGCGTGTCGGTAATAGGCTCGGAACGTCGCTAGGTGCCGATCCCAGTCGCGAGAAGAGCATGGAGATCTGTCGGGAACTCTACGAGGGCATCTGGAAGGAGCGGGACTTTGTCTACGAGCTCGAGCCTCAATCGATGGAGCGGGGTGAACAGAAGATTCGAAGTGCCCCCGCTCTGGCAGGCAGAAAGAACGCGGCCACGTGTATCGACCTGGCATGTCTGTTCGCTTCGCTCTTGGAACGGGCCTACCAGCAATCGGTCTTGATCGTGGTTGAACGGCCAGGATTGGCTCACGCTTTGGTGGGATACAGAGCACCGTGGGCACCTGAATTCTCTGACGACTTGGGTTCGATCCGGGGTGCCGTCGGTATTGGAGACTTGGTCCTGTTTGAGGCGACAGGCGTGGCGCACTCGGACGAAGCCGTCGGGGCGGAAACGGCTGAAGACCGACGGCTTGGAGGAGGGCGCCTGGATTTTTCGACAGCCAAACGCGCGGCGCAACGCTTGCTTGGTTATGCCGACCTCAAACTTAGGTTTCTCGTAGATATTCACGCATTGCGGATCAATTCCAGTTCGCTGACTGCTTAGGAGAATTCAATGGCAAGTCCTGTTCGCGCCTACCAGAGTGAAATGCATCACAACGTTGGCTTCTTCGCGACTTGGCTTCCGGGCGATCACATGGAGCTTGGAGCAGTCGGCGTGTTGAAAGAAGGTAGATTCCGACATGAGGCAACGCTAGGGGATCTGGGAATCAAGATCGAAACAGAGGTGGCTGGATCGCCACAGACACTGAAGTACACGTCGACTTCTGGAACCTCGATCGAGAATACAGCGGGTGCAGGCATGCCGGGTCCGGCCATCAAGGCGGAAATATCGATCGAGTTTTCTAGCGAAGGCGCCTTCGTGTTTGATGCAACGAACGTCCAACATACTCGAATCTTAAATCGGTTCGAGGTAGCTGACCAAATTCTGGCAGCATACCTTCGAGACCGATGGAGAAAGGAGTGGTATGTTGTCGAGTCGGTGCGCTCCGCACAGATGGCGACAATCATCGTATCACAGGATCGATCCGCCGGTCTGGTGTTGAGTGCTCGATCGGAACTGCCGATCGCATCGACAGCATTGGCAGATCCGAAAGTCCACTTGTCCGTCTCTGCCACCAGAGGAAAGATCGTTCAAATTCTGGCAGCAGAGAATCTGAACCCGCTCTATTCCTGTCTCCGAGTGAAGGATCCAATCATTGGGCAGCCCAGAGTATCACCAGTCTTAGGGAAAAAGAAACCTGGGGAGAGTTTGGAGCGTTTCGCTAGGCCGAGAATTGACGAGCTGCTAAATTCGTGACTGAAATCACAGCTAAAAAGCGTTGAACATCTAACTTTCATCAACTGGTTTCGGATGGCTCCGTTCCTGCACGACCCGTGTCTTCGTCCGCGTTTGAAGTGGTGTTTTCTGCGGCTGGTTCTCCATGCGGGAGTACTGACCTCAACTGTAGGCTAATGCCGAGTCTCAGCCGTGTTCGGCCTAAACATCTGTAATGGCTCAAGATTCAGGCCATGAAACTCCGATATACTGCCGCCATGCCACGCCGTCATGCGTCGCTCGGTGCCCAGCGCACGGGCTCGGGGGTGAGCTCGCCGCGGGCGACCATGGCCACCAGCTCGCGCTTGAGGATCTTGCCGCTCGGGGTCAAGGGGAAGGCCTCCAGGCGCAGGAAATGTTCGGGCATGTCGTAGCGCGACAGGCCGTGCTCGGCGAGGTGGTCGAGCAGGGCGGCGGGCTCGGCTGCGCCGAGGATGGCGAGGCAGACCTTTTCGCCGAGGCGGGCGTCGGGCACGGGGAAGGCGGCTGCCTTTTCGACCTGTCCGTGGCGCACGGCGAGGTCTTCGATATGGGCCGGGGCGATATTGCGGCCGCCGCGGATGATGAGGTCCTTGAGGCGGCCGACGATGCTGAGGTTGCCGTGCTCGTCGAGCACCCCGAGGTCGCCCGAGAGGAACCAGCCGGACCTGTTGCGGGTCGCGACGGCATCGCCGAGATAGCCCAGCATCAAGGCGGCGCCGCGCCCGGCGATCTGGCCGCGCTCGCCGATGGCAACTTCGGTGTTCGAATCCTCCGCGTCGAAGATGCGCACTTCATACGCCGGGCCGCCACGCCCGCAAGTCGCTGTTATGGTTGCGAAGTCGTCGTCCGGGTGGGTGTACTGGTGCGACGAGTTCTCGGTCATGCCGTAGACGTTCTGCGGCACTATGCCTTGGGCCTTGAATGCCTCCGCCACCGCAGCGGGGATTGGTGAGCCAGCCATATAAAAAATCTTTACCGCGCCGAGCTTGTGCAATCCGCGGCGGCGCTGCTCCGCAAGGATATCCATGGCATGGGTCGGCACGCCCATGACGTAGCTGGCGCCGGTCTCGAGCAGCCAGTCGAACTGCGACGAGCCGGCCGGCGGGTCGTTGACGATCAGCTCGCAGCCGCAGTCGAGCCATTGCCCCGCCGCCACCCAGGCGATGTGGTGCGAGAGCGGGCTCAGGGTGAGCATGCGCGTGTCGGGCCCATGGCTCCAATCGCGCACCATGTCGCGGGTGTTGGCGAGAATGGTGTTGGCCGAATGGGCGACGCATTTGGGCGGCCCGCTGCTGCCCGAGGTGAAGGCCAGGTAACACACCGCATCCGGATCGGCGCGCGGGGTGTCCGGCGGCGCGCCCGGGCCGGCCAGGGTCTCCGGCGTCAGCACCGCATCGAGGCAGGCGAGGTGCAGGCGACCGGCGATGAAGTCGTCAGCGCCGCCATGGCCGCTTTCGCTGATCAGGAGCCGCGCGCCGAGCCGTGCCAGCAGCGTCGCCACTTCCGCCGCCGTATGGGTGCGATGGAGCGAGGGATTGCAGGCGATGCCCTGGCGGTTGCAGGCGAGAAAGGCGGCGAGCACTTCGGCCCGGTTGCCGAGCCAGATCGAGGCGCGATCGCCGGCGCCCAGGCCCCGCGCGGCAAGGTCCGCGGCAATGCCGTCGACCCAGGCACGCAGCTCGCCCCAGCTCAGGCGCCGCCGGCTGTCGCGCAAGGCAGGGGCCTCGGGTCTCGCCTCGGCTTGGGCGCAGAGCAGGTCGTAAAAGGTCTCGTCGCGCCACAGG
>CAZVDW010000420.1:0-4851 GCA_964625645.1 uncultured Rhodospirillaceae bacterium | reverse complement strand
GAAGCGGATCTTGCACTTCTGGATGAGGTCGCGGAGGACCGTCGTCTCGGCGATCAGGGAAGCCGCCTCGACGCCGAACATGATCTCCGTGATCTCTTCGAAATTGAACAGCCAATGGGGCAGCACCAGATCGTCCGGCTCAATGCATTCGGCCTTGTCGCGGAAGGCGTTGGCATATTCCGCATGCGGGTCGAGCACGACGATATGGGCGTTGTTATGCTTGGCAATGATGGCGTGCAGAATCAGCGACACGGCGCAGGACTTGCCGGTGCCGGTGGTGCCGATGACCGCGAAATGCTTGCCCAGCAAGTCATCGACGCTGACAAAAGCAGGCACCGAGCTGTTCTGCTGCAAGCGGCCGATTTCCACCGCATGCTCCGTGCGCTGGCGATAGACCAGCTCCAGGTCGGCCTGGGTGGCCAGGCTGACAGGCCCGCCGAGGGTCGGCGAGGTCGAAATGCCGCGGCGGAACTCGCCGGCGCTGACGCGGCCCTCGCCGGGCACCTCGCCGATCATCTCGAGCTCGATGATGCGCAGCTCGTCGGCGCCCGCCTCGCGCGACGGGATGGGGATGCTGAGGCCGCTGACCATGCCGAAAACCGTGCCGTCGAGGGTCTGGACCTTGACCAGGGCACCAATTTGCAGCGCCGCGGGATTGGCCGCATCTTGCGCGTCTTCCACGTCCAAAAGGCAGATCACCTGGCTGCCGGATACCGAGACCACGCGCCCGATGGTCCGCGTCTCCGCCAGCGCCGCCAGGCTGGTGGCGGCGGGCTCATCGGATGCGGTTGTCGCCGAATGCTGCGGTTCAAGCAGCGTCATGGCCGTCTCCCGGTCGGTTCGCGCTCGCAATGACGTCGGCCGGCAAGCAAGTCGCCCACGCCACCATTAAGCGCCTAGGCATGCGCCAGCGTATCGCAGTCGGACTCCGCTGACCATACAGGAAGCAAGATATCACTCGCCTGGCCGTGGGCAAATCGGTTCCGTCCGCGAACAAAGGGCTCTAACATGGAGCTCTCGGGGTCTCTGACAGGCGAAACCATGGTCGGCGAGGGCGAGCAGGCGGATGATTTGACACCGCAAGGCGGCTGGAGCAAGCGGGCAGGCGCGCGCCATGCCTTGCTGGCTCTGGGCTGGCTGTGCGTCGGGCTGGGGCTGATCGGCATCGTCATACCCGGCCTGCCGACAACGGTATTCCTGATCGTCGCGCTGTGGGCCTTCTCGCGCTCATCCGAGCGCTTTCACCGCTGGCTCTACGAACATCCGAGGCTGGGCCCGCCGCTGCAGGCCTGGCACACCCATCGCGTCATTCCCCTGCGCGCCAAGGTGCTGGCCGTGTCGGTGATGGGGCTGAGCCTGATCCTGCTCACGTCGGCCAGCAAGACGGCGCTTGCGACGCTGATCGCGGCGGCGGTCATCGTGCCGGTGGCGATCTTCATCGTCACCCGCCCAAGCGAGGTGCCGGGCGCGGACAACACGCCTAACGCGCCATAGCCTCGATCTCACCGCCGGCTTTCTTCCAGGCATCGATGCCGCCCTTGAGGTGGCGCGCGTGCTCGATTCCGGCGGCGCGGGCCGCCTCGACGGCCATGGCCGAGCGCTCGCCATAGGCGCAGAAGAAGACCAGGGCCTTGCCGGCGCCGGCAAGCTCGTGCAACAGGCCATGCGCGCCGACATTCTCGTCGAGGTCCGAATAGGGCGCGTGCATCGAGCCGGCTATGCCACCGTGGCGGCGGCGCTCGCCCGGATCGCGCAAATCGATCAACAGCTCAGGCCCCCGTGCAGCCAGCGCCATGACCTGCTCTGCCGTCAGCGACCAGCCGCGCGCCTCGATCTCGTCCTGGGACAGGCCGAGCCTGATGTTGGCCGGCACCGCCACATCCATCAGCTTCGGATCGGGCAGGTCGAGGCTGTCCATGATCGCGGCATAGTCCTCAGGCGAAGAGACCTGCAGGCGCGGATTGAAGGCTTTTTCCTCGCCGATCGTGCTCACCGTGTCGCCCTTGTAGTCGTGGCCGGGATAGACCAGCGTCTCGTCGGGCAGGACCAGCAGCTTGTTGAACAGCGAAGCGTACTGGGCCTGCGAATCGCCGTGCTGGAAGTCGGTGCGCCCGGTGCCGCGTATGAACAGCGTATCGCCGGTGAACACGCGGTCGGCCATGCGGAAGCAGTAGGAATCGTCGGTGTGACCGGGCGTGTAGATAACCTCGAGCGAGAGCCCCTCGATGTCGATGGCGTCGCCATCCGCCACGCGCATCGAGACCACATCGGCGGCGCTCTGCTCGCCCATCACGGTGATGCAGTGGGTGCGGTCGCGCAGGGCGCCGAGCGCGCTGATGTGGTCGGCATGCACATGCGTGTCGATGGCTTTGCCGAGCTTCAGATCAAGCTCGTCGAGAAGCTGGATGTAGCGGTCGACCTTTTCCAGCACGGGATCGATGATCAGCGCCTCGCCACCGACCCGGCTCGCCAGCACATAACTGTAGGTGTAGCTCTCGTAGTCGAAAAGCTGGCGGAAAATCATGCTCCCGCGGTCCTCCCGGTGGCTGACGCGAACGCTTCAGTCTGGGTGATTCGCCGCTCGATGTCATGGCCCGCCGCCGCCAAATGACGGCTCATGACTCGCGGCGGGGCTCCGAGATGGTGACGAAGGTGATGCTGCCGCGCCCGGCATCGTCGAGGGCCGCGGCGTGGTCGGAATTGACGTGGCAGTCGGCGACGAAATCGGTGATCGAGGAGATCTGGTGGTTGGGCGAGGCGGCTCTGGCATAACCTTCGATGCGGGCTTGCCAGCCACCGTCTTCGCTGCGCTGCATGGCATCGATCTCGGTGTGAATGCCAAAAAAGTAATAGACCCGTGCGGCGCGCCGCTCGACGTCGCTGAGGCTTGCCATCAGCTCGGCGATCCAGGGCGGCGCATGTTCGCGCGCCATGCGCTCACGCACGATACGCCGGCAGGCTTCCATCGCCGCACCGCGTTGGCGCGCCTCGTCGGCCGAGCGCGTCTTGGCGATCTCTTCCGCCGTCAGGACTCCGGGGCCGAGCAGGCGCCCGTCGCTGAGACGGTCCGGCCGCGAGGCGTCGCCGCGCCCGGCGACGGTGCCGGCAAAACGCATGCGCGCGCGCCGCCGAGCCAGCTCGGGTGAGACGGGCTCGGCCATCTCCAGGATCACATCGTAACGCACGCGGCTGCGGCCCGGGGTCATCTTGAGCGACACCGAATCGCGCCGCACCGCCGTCACCTCGCCCTGCCAGACCACGGCTTGGCCGGCGCATTCGGCGGCGAACATGTCCTCGTCGCCGCCGCCTTCCCGGCGCGCCATGCCGCTGCAACGGTCGCGAAACGCGCGCCACGACATGGCCGAGCCGTCGAGGGTCAGATAATTGCCGGCAAAGAGGCGGCGGTAGAGCGAAGCGCCAGCCGCATGGCCGTGCGCCGCCAGCGGCGCGGCGAGCACGCGCGTGCGCTCGTAGTCGCCATTGGCGAAGGTCCGCTCGGCGGCGGCGAAGCGGGCATCGATGCTTGCCAGTATCTCTTGCGGAAGCTCGGCATAAGCCGTGTCCAGCACGGCAGCGGCCGCGGCATGGGTCTGCGCCTTGGCGAAATCGACGTCGCCGCCAAAGCCCTGCGCCGCCATCAGGGCCAGCAGCTCGTGGCCACGTGCCTGGCCGGCTTCGGCCAAAGCCGTCGCTAAGTTCCGCGCCTGTGCGTAATCGCCATCGCGATAGGCGGCAAGCGCCCGCTCCTCGTCGCTTTCGCCGCAGGCCGTGAGCAACAGAGCTGCCAGCAGCGTGACGCGGAGAGCCGCCGTCACTGGGTGACGCCGGCCGGGCAGGGCCGCGACGCCAGCGTCGTATTGCAAAGCCGCGACTTGGACAGGAACTCGGCCCAAGCATCGAGGGTCGCCTGCGGCACCGGACTCACATCGGCCGCGAAGGGCGGCCCGCGCCAGACCCGTTCGAGCACGAAATAACTGGCGGCGCCGCGCATCACCTTGACCATCGAAATCGAGCCCAGGTCTTCGCCAAGGGACTGGGGACAGGAGACGACGCGCACGGCGGCCTCGTAGCCGTCTTCCTCGTAACTCGCCTGGGGGCTGGCATGGCCGCCAGCGCAAGCCCGGGCATAGAAACGCACCAGGTTCTCGGTGAAGTCGGCGGCCGAGAGGTCGGGGCGCTCGTGGGACAGATTGAAAAATATCCGCGCGGTCAGCGACAGGCGCCAATCGTCTATGGTGCTGCCGCTCGGCAAATAGAGGATGCGATAGACGCCATCCGCCTTTTCCTGCTCGGCCGGCGACCAGCCGTCGGGCGGACGGAACAGCAGCATGTCGCCACCGGGGTCGCCCTGCCCCTCGTCTTGGGCCAAGGCGGGGGCCAAGGCCGGAGCCGCAAGCAGGACAAAGGCGACAGCGGCAAGCCAGCGCCTCATATCTGCGCGCCCGGCTCGGGCAGCAGCACTTCGCGCTTGCCCACGTGATTGGCCGCACCCACCATGCCTTCCGCCTCCATGCGCTCGATGATCTTCGCCGCCCGATTGTAGCCGATGGAAAGGTGGCGCTGAACGAAGCTCGTCGATGCCTTGCGCTCGCGGGCGACCAGGTCGACGGCGCGGTCGAACAGGTCGTCGCCCGAGCCGCCGCTACCGGCCATGCCGGGCAGCGCCTCGTCGTCGTTTTCGGCGGTGATCGATTCGCGGTATTCCGGGCTGCCCTGCTCGCGCAGGAAGTCGGCCGCCGCCTCGACCTCGCCATCGGCGACGAAGGGACCGTGCACGCGGGTGAGCTGGCCGCCGCCGGCCATGTACAGCATGTCGCCCATGCCGAGCAACTGCTCCGCGCCCTGCTGGCC